>JBJEVL010000027.1:0-4203 GCA_051884335.1 Akkermansia sp.
ACCACCTGCGTGGCCACCAGCGGGAAGAAAAGCGTCAGCAGGCGCATGCCGCGCACGGCCAAATCGGCCAGGCGCGCCGAATCCGCATCCTGAGCATTGACAAAGGCGCCGACCAGCACGCGCGGCATGCCCTGAATGAGCAGCCAGCCCACCAGCATCACCAGCGTGGCCGAAATCAGCGCGCGGAAGAACACGCTGCGCACGCGGCGGTAGTTGCCCATGCCCAGGTTGTAGCCCGCGATGGGCTGCATGCCCTGCGTAATCCCCAGCACCACCATCACGAAGAAAAAGACAATGCGGTTGACCACGCCGAAGGCGCCCACGCCCATGTCGCCCTCGTAGCGCAGCAGCAGCCCGTTGAAGAGCACCACAATCACGCAGCCGACGGCATTGAGCAGGCAGGGCGGCAGCCCCACCGCCATGATGCGCAGCATGATGGGTTTGGAAAGTTTGTAGATCCCGCGCCGCAGGTGCAGCACACTGCGCCGCCGCAGGTAGTGCGCCACCACCCACAGCATGCCCACCCCCTGCGCTGCCACGGTCGCCAGTCCCGCCCCCGTCATGCCCCACTTCAACTCGTAGATAAACAGGTGCGCCGCCGCGATGTTGACCAGCATGGAAATCAGCAGGCTCACCATCGCCTTGGCGGGATAGCCGCTGGCGCGCATCAGGTGGTTGAGATTCATGAAACAGGTGCTGAGCGGAAAACCCAGCATCGTCACCAGCATGAAATCGTAGGCAGGCTGCAGCGTGTCCGCCGTCGCGCCGAAGAAGAGCAGCAGCGGGCGGAGAATGGGGATGCAGAGCGCCGCCATCAACACCCCGCCGAGCAGCCCCAGCACCACACAATGCCCCAGCACGCGGTAGGCGCGGTCGAAATCGTGCTGCCCCAGTGCGATGGAGGCATTCGCCGCGCTGCCCAGCCCGATCAGCGTGCCGAAGGCCACCGTCAGGTTCACCAGCGGGAACACGATGGCCATGCCCGCCATCGCATACGCGCCGCAAAAGCGACCGATGTAGATGGCGTCGACGATGTTGTAAATCGACATGGCCGCCATCCCCACAATGGCGGGCAGCGAATACTGCCACAGCAGCCGCCCCATCGGCTTCTGCTCCAGCTCCAGCAATTTGGGATCGCGCTTCATCGCCGTCTCTACGAATCACCCGCCGCCGCGGACACACTCACCACCGCCCTTTGTTGAAGCGGCTCACCTCGCGCGCCGCCTCGCGCATCTCCACGCGCGCCTTGAGGTCGTAGCGCTGGTCGCGGTGGGTCTTGCCGCGGCCGATGCCCAGCTCGGCTTTCACCTTGCCGTTCTTCCAGTACAGGCGCAGCAACGGCAGCGCAAAGCCTTTCTGCGCCTGCTGAATCTCCAGTTTGAGAATCTCGCGCTTGTGCATCAACAGGCGGCGCGGGCGCTTCGCCTCGTGCTGGAACCACTTGCCCGCCGTCTCCCAGGGCTGCACATCGCAGCCGTAGAGGAAGAGTTGCCCCTTTTCCACGCGCGCAAAGGCATCGGCCACGTTCACCCGCCCCTCGCGGATGGACTTCACCTCGGTTCCGCGCAGCTCGATGCCGCACTCGTGGCGCCCGAGAATCTCGTAGTCACGACCGGCTTTCTTGTTGCTGGCAATCAGCGGGGAAGCAGCTTGGGGTTTCTTAGCCATGGCAGGAAAGGGAAAGGGGAAAAAAGCGACCCGTCCCCGCCGAGAGGAGGGCGGGTCGCCGGGGAAAAGCGTTACAACGCCGCAACAGGCCTTACAGGTCGGGCGCAATGGTCAGCGTCACGGGCTCAATGCCCTCGGGTGCCGCTGCGGCCGCCACCTCCGCAAAGGGATCCTCCTCCTCGGGCGTGTTCACGGCCGCGAGCTCCTCGGGGCTCATCTCGTGCCACACGATTTTGCCTTGGATAATCTCCGTCAGGGCAATATCACCGCACTGCATCTCCGGGGTCGTCACCACATAGGGATCCGAACCGTGGTTGAGCTGGTGGACGCGCTTGGACACGATATTGACAAGAAGCTGATGATCGCCGACGATCGCCGCAGCCTTTTCGATGAGTTCAACGTTCATGGGAGCAAAAGGGGGTGATTCCCGCACCTGCGGGTTGGCTATTGTAGCGCGCGAACGCCTCCCCTGCAAGCCTTTAATCGCGTCATGCCCGCAAAAGACAGCGCGCGCGGGCGAAAAGCGAAACACGCACGGTCTTTTTGCTTGCCATGCTCCGACGGCACGGGTAGGATAGGGGAAAATCGCCGCGCGTCCCGCCTCGGCGACTCGCGCGTGTTCCGTTGTTTCCAACCCGATTTCCACCGACAGCATATGGCCACCCTGAATAAAGTGATGATTATCGGCAACTTGGTTGCCGACCCCGATGTGCGCACCACCCCGCGCGGAACCCCCGTCACCGAGCTGCGCGTGGCGGTCAGCCGCCAGTTTGCCGGCCCCAACGAGGGCGAGCGCCGCGAGGAGACCGCCTTCCTCGATGTCACCTGCTGGAGCCGCACCGCCGAGATTGCGGGGCAGTACCTCTCCAAGGGGCGTCCCGTCTTTATCGAGGGTCGCCTGCAGCAGGACAGCTGGGAGGACAAGCAAACGGGGCAAAAGCGCAGCCGTATCCGCATCATCGCGGAGAACTTGCAGCTGCTCGGCAGCCGCGAGGGCGGCGGTAACTATCAGAACGCCGGCGGCTACCAGAACGCCGGCGGCTACAACAACGGCGGCGGCTACAACAACGGCGGCTATCAGCAGCAACAGCAGCCCCGCCGCCCGCAGTACCAGCAACCCGCAGCCCCCTCGGCGCCCCCCGCCCCGATGGAGGACGACGACATCCCCTTCTGACGCCACCCGCCGAGAGGCTGCGCTTCCCGAGACAACATCGAACCGCAGGTACGCCTGCTGAGGGGCTGCGCCGCCGATGCTTCCCGAGCTGCGCCTCCCACGACGACATCAGGCCGCCGATGCTTACCGAGCTGCGCCTCCCATGCCGACATCGAACCGCAGGTGAGCCTGCCGAGAGGAAAACTCTCCGATGACAAAAAACCCGCAGGTGCCACGCCTGCGGGGCTTTTTGTTGCCGGTGTCCGCGAGAAAAAAACCGTTTTTGCACGGGGGCGGGGCGACGGCCATCTCAGCGGGGTATGCGCGTCCTCCTCTCTGTCATCGCTGCCGCCCTGCTGTTGCCCGCTCCCGGTGCTGAGCCCGAACCCGAGCGGGACACCGCGCCCTCCGGCGACATCTTCTTTCCCGCCCGCCCGCCGCGCCTGATGCCCTACCTCCACGGGTTGCTGCTCCCCGACAGCGGAGCCGCCGCGCCCGAGAGCGATGCGGATCCGCTCACCCTCAGCTCGCACGCGCTGAAACAAACGCTGGCGCGCATCGGCTGGCACCACGAGAGCAGCCTGCGCGTGGGCGGTGCCCTGCTCCGCCCCGACCCCGCGGAGCAGCGCTCGCGCTTCGTCTCCACCGACAACAGCGTGCTCGCCAAATGGTTCCTGCTCAAGGATACCCGCGAGCGCCACGGCATCTTCCTCTCCTGCGAAGCCGATTGGGGGCAGGGTTTCAACTTCAACGAACGCCGCGAGAGCGTCCGGAACAGCCTCGGCTCGCTCAGCCAGCCGCAGGACAGCCTGCGAGGCGGCAACGGCCTCTTCCTGCCCGAGCTCGCGCTGGGCACCACCCTGTGCTCGGGGCGCTACCTGGCCATGGTCGGCAGCCTCAACGCCGCCAACTACCTGGATCGCAACCGCTACGCCCCCTACCGCAACGGCAACCTGCTCAACAGCAGCCTGCGCACCAACCCCTGCCTCCCCCTCCTGTGGGGCAACTGGGGCTACCTGACCGCCTGGCAACCCAACAAACGCCTCTACACCCTCTACGCCACCACCGGCAGCAACGGTCGCATCAACCACAACCCCCTGCGCTTTGTCAACAGCAGCTACTGGGTCCACATCGGCGAATTCGGCTACATTTACTCCGAGTGCCTCGGGCTCGGCCCCGGCATCAGCCGGCTGCAATATGTCGCCACACGCCATGCCGGCAGCTCAGGGCACGGCGTTGCGCTCAACCTGGAGCAGCAGCTCGGGCGACGCTCCGGCACGGGCATCTTCATCCGTTCCGGCGTCAATGACCGCGATGCCGCTGCCGCATCCCGCACGCGTGCGGCACTTACCCCCGGTGTCTCCCGATGCACCCAGCAACTG
>JBJEVL010000028.1:0-4202 GCA_051884335.1 Akkermansia sp.
TTTGCGCCCACCAAGCTGCGCATCCGCGCGCAGATCCTGCAGCCGGTGCAGACCTGCCTGATGGCGAACTGCGAGCGCAGCCGCATCCGCACCATCTACACGCACCCGCAGGTGCTGGGCCAGTGCCGCGACTGGCTGCGCCAGAACTTCCCGCAGGCGGAGCAAGTCGCCACCGCCTCCACCACCGCTGCGGCGCTCTACGCCGCCGAGCATGCGGAGGAAGGGGCGGCAGCCCTCGGCAGCCCCATGGCGGCGAGCCGCTACGGGCTGCGGCTGCTGGCGGAGAACATTCAGGACAACGCGGACAACACCACGCGCTTTGCCGTCATCGGCAAGCACGGCACCCAGCCCGGCAGGCACGACCGCACCACCCTGTGCTTCAGCGTGCCGCATGTGGCGGGCAGTCTGGTGAATGTGCTGCTGCATTTCCAGAAATTCGGCATCAACCTGCTCTGCCTGAATTCGCGACCGACGCGCGACACGGCGTGGGAGTACCTGTTCTACGCGGATGTCGAGGGGCATGAGCTCGCCGACCCGCTCAAGAGTTGTTTGGAGGAGATGCACCGCGGCTGCGCCATGTTCAAGGTGCTGGGCTCGTACCCGGAGTTGTAAGCCATGTCCTTTACGCAGCCCCAAGCCTTGCAGATGCTGCGCCATGCCCGGCAGAGCGGGCGGCTGCCGCATGCGCTGCTCGTGACGGGCAGCGAGGAGGCGGGCACCCACCGTCTGGTGCTGGCGCTGGCGGAGGAGCTGAACGGCGCGCGCGCCGCGTCGCCGGAGCAGCTGCGCCACCCCATGTGCCGCGTGCTGCGCCCGAGCTCCAAGAGCCGCCGCATCCTCATCGAGGATGTGCGCGCGGTGGAGCCCTTTCTCGCACTGCGGGCGCAGGAGGGGGAGACCAAGCTGGTGATTCTGCTGGAGGCGGACCGCATGATGGAGGAGGCCGCCAACGCCTTTCTCAAAACGCTGGAGGAGCCCCCGCCCCAGACGCTTATCGTGCTGCTGACGGAGCTGCCCAACCGGCTGCTGCCCACGATTCTCTCGCGCTGCGTGCGCGTGGAACTGCGCGAGCCCTCGGGGCTACGGCTCAGCGAGGTGCAGCGGCTCTTCCTGCCGGCGGTGTCGGCGGCACTGGCGCAGATGGGCTCGGATGTGGCGGCGCTGGCGTTGCGCGCGGACATGCAGCAGCTGATGGCTGAGCGGCGCGAGCAAATCAGCGCCCGCCTGACTGCCGCCCTCAGGAGCGAGGCGAAAGCCATCGCGGAGGGGACGGATGTGCGCGATTGGGAGGCGCAGCAGAAGGATGCCACCGCGGCGCTCATCGAGACGGAGTGCCTCGCGGAGCGCGAACAGCTGCTGGAGCTGCTGGCGCTCTGCATGGGGCAGGCGGTGCTGCTGGCCTCGCAGGCGCCCGATGTGCAGCCGCTCTTCCCCGAGCTGGCAACCGTGGCGCAGCAGCACAGCACCGGCGAGCTGCTGCGGCGCATGCGCGCGCTGGAGGGGCTGCGCGCCGACCTCAGCTTCAATGTGCACGAGGCGCTGGCGCTCGATGCACGCTTTCTCGACCTCATCGGCAACATTTCTTAACTATGAACAGCATGACAGGATTCGGAGCGGCGACGGCTCCGCTGGGTGGTGCGAGTATCCGCGTGGAAATCAGCGGAGTCAACCGCAAGCAGACGGAGGTGGCCGTGGCGCTGCCGCGCCCTTGGAGCGAGCTGGAAAGCGAGCTGCGCGAGGCGGTGGCACAGGCGGTGTCCCGCGGGCGCGTGAACGTGAGCCTGACGCTGCAACACGGCGCGCAGGACAGCGGGGCGCTCACCCTCAACCGCGCCAAGTTGGACGCGCTCAAGGGTGTGCTGACGCAGCTGGGCGAACAGCTGGGGCAAGCCCCCGAGCTGTCGCTGGAGGCGCTGCTGCGCCTGGGCATTGTGGGCGAGGAGACGGAATCCGACATCCCCCTGGAGGAGGTGCGCACGGCGGCGATGGCGGCGGTGCGCGAGGCGATGGCGGCCTTCACCAAGCTGCGCGCGCAGGAGGGCGAGAATCTCCGCCGCGATTTGCTGGCGCGCATCGGCACCCTGCGCGCCTTCCGCGAACAGCTGGGCGAGCGCGCCTCCGGGGTGGCGCTGCGCCACCGCGAGCAGTTGCTCAAGCGCCTGGCGGAGTCCGGGCTGCCGCTGCCGGCGGACGATGAACGTATCATCAAAGAAATTGCGCTCTACGCCGACCGCTGCGATGTGACGGAGGAGATGACGCGCCTGGAATCCCACCTCGCGCAGTTTGAGAACATCTGCGGCAAGTCCGAAGCCGTGGGGCGCACGCTGGACTTCCTGTGCCAGGAGATTTTCCGCGAGCTGAACACCACGGGCTCCAAGGCGAACGATGCCGAGCTGGCGCAGCTGGTGGTCAACGCCAAGACGGAGCTGGAGAAAATTCGCGAGCAGGTTCAAAACGTCGAATAACACCATGAAACTGGGTACTCTTCTGATTGTGTCGGGCCCCTCGGGCTCCGGGAAAACCACGCTGTGCCGCCGGGCGGAGGCGGCGGGGCTCACGGGCTACTCCGTCTCCTGCACCACGCGGGCGCCGCGCCCGGGCGAGCGCCCGGATGTGGACTACCACTTCCTCTCGCCGAGCGCGTTTGCGGACAAGGTGCGCGCCGGGGAGTTTCTGGAGCATGCCACCGTGCACGGCAACAGCTACGGCACGCTCAAGGCGGATATCATCGAGCTGCTGCTGGCGGGCAAAAACGTGGTGATGGATATTGATGTGCAGGGGGCGGCGAGCATCCGCTCCTGCCCCGACCCCATCATCCGCCGCGCCTATGCGGATGTCTACATCCGCGTGCCGGCAGAGGAGCTGGAGGCGCGCCTGCGCGGTCGGCAGACGGACGCCGAGGAGGTCATCCGCCTGCGCCTGCACAACGCCGCGATGGAGGACGCCCGGCTGGGCGAATACCAGTTCTGCCTCGTCTCCGGCGACCGCGAGCAGGATTACGCGCGCTTCACCGCTCTGCTGGCGGCGCTCGACATGCGCTGCAGCCTGCTGGGCTGAGGCTTCACACGCGCAGGAACAGCCGCCGGCGGTACAGCAGCCACAGCAGCAGCCAGAAAAGCGCGTAGCGGATCAGGCACGCGAGCAGCGGCTGCTCGGGCAGCGGCAGGAAGGAGAGCGCACCCGCCCACAGGCTCTGCCCCGTGGGCAGGTAAAAATTGCTCAGCACATAGGCAAGGAGCGCGTTGGCGCCGATGACGCTCAGCGGGTAGCCCACGCGCTGCAGCGGCGGCAGCAAGTCGAAGAGCGCGTGGCAGAGCGCCAGCAGCAGCAGGCACCAGCCCCCTGCCCACAGCACCATCGTGCTGGTGAATAAGTGCTTGATGATGGGCGTGTCCCCGCGCAGGAGCCAGCCCGCCGCCGCGCAGCCCAGCCCGCCGAGGGTGAGCAGCAGCAGGGCGCGCCACCCGCGCCGCTGCTGCAGCGCGCAGCCTCCCAGGGCGCCCATGAGGGTGATGGCTCCGAAGGCGGGCGCCGTTGCGATCCATGTGTAGGGGGTGCCGTCCTGCCACGAGCCTTGCAGGGCGCAGTCGATGTAGTGAGCGATGTTCCCATCGGGCAGGAAGAGCCCCGGCGCCTGCCCGGCGTAGGGCACATGCTTCAGCAGAAACCAGTACCCGAGCAGCAGCCCGGCGCAGCTGAGCAGCATACCCCGCACGCGGCAGAACGAGAGCACAACGGCGGTGATGAGGTAGCCCTCCGCGATCGCCTGCAAAGTGTTGCAGAAGAGACTGCGGTGCGCCCCCGAGAGCCCGAGCAGGTTGCCCTGCACCACCATGCCCAGCACAAAGAGCAGCAGCACGCGGCGCGCCACGCGCACCGCCGTGCGCCACCCTGCCCCCTCGCGGCGGTACTTGGCAAAGGCAAAGGGCATGGACGCCCCGCAGATGAACAGGAAGAGCGGCATGACCAGATCCCAGCAGGTGAAACCCGCGCCCCAGTCGGCATGGCGCAGCTGCGCCGCGAGCCACTCGGGCGCCTCGCCGCCGTTGAACGCCGCCGCCGTCAGCAGAAGCAACGATGCGCCGCCGCTCAGGAAAAACATGTCGGCACCGCGCAGCACATCGATGCTGCAAAGCCGGGGAGGAGGCGCGCCGCTCATGGCTGGTCGGGACCGGGACCGGTGTAGGGTTGCACCTGCGCAC
>JBJEVL010000029.1:0-4201 GCA_051884335.1 Akkermansia sp.
CTCCCCCCGTTGCGCGGGGCATTCCACGCCGCCGGAGCATCATGGGCTCAAAATATCGTGCTCTCAGGCAGCCGTTTCGGCACACCGCCCAAGGCGATGCCCCGGGGCTTCGGCGGGCACTGCGACCCGTCAACGACATCTTCCTCACCGGCACCGGAAAGCCCGCCGCAGCGCCGGCACAGCAAAAGCCGCGCCCCCGACAAAGGGGCGCGGCCTGTTTGCAAACAGCGCAACACGCGGCATCAGAACGCCACATGCACACCCGCATTCACACTCTGCACCGTCTCATCCGAGCGCGTCTCCAGAGCATAAAACGCGTTAAAACTCGTGCACTCATCCACAATCAGGAAGGCCCCCGCCCGCAGACTGAACGCATGGCGCCCCGGATTGCTGCCCCGGCGCTTATCGCTCATCCCCATCGTGCGGCGCCGCACCGTAGGCTCATCGCGCACAAGATCACCCACATACGCCAGCGTCAACTCCGGCAGCAGACAACTCTTGCCGCCCAGCCCGATACTCCGGCGCAGGCTGACCCCGGGCGTCACACTCAAGGTCTGCATACGCCCATCCTCATAGCGCGTCGTCACCGCAGCGCTACGCTCGCTGAAATCCTCCTGCTCCACCCGCGTGTAATCCACACCGATAAAGGGCTTCATCGTCACCGACTCGGCAAGCGGCAGCTCCACACCATACTGAGCCCCCACGCGCAACGCGCGGTCATCCCAAGAGGGCGAAGCCGTGCTCCCCGCCACACGCGTCGTCGCATCGTTCTCCGTAAACCCATAAGCCACATAACCCGTGAGCCAACGGGCCGAATGCTCCCGGATGCGCACATACTGCCCATGCAGGCTGAACATCGTCGTCTCCTGCTCATCGCGCACCCGGCCACTGTCGGACTTGAACGTACCCTCCGCATAACCCAGCGAAACACCCACACTCAGCGAATCAGTACACCCATGCGCCACGCCCACGACCGCGCCCCCGCCATGGTAGCGGAAACCGTGCGCGCCGCCCATATCCTCAAACGAGCCCAAACCGCTGAGCCACGCGTGCGTCTCCCCCGCGCTCACAATAGAAAGCTGCTGCGTACTCATCTCGGAAAAATCCTCCAAGAGACGCGCGCTGCTCTGCATCGTATCCGCGAGCTCCGCACCGTTATCCGTCATCAGCGCCGCCAGCAGCGCCTGATTCACCGTAGCCGTCAACGTGCCGGAGCCATCCAAGGTCACATTCTCCAAGATAGCGGCATCCACCCCCGTGAACTGAATCTCCGCCCCCGCGAGCGCCGCCGTCAACGCAGCATCACCGGCATTCGTCGCGCCACTCACATCCATCAACGCCAGCGTCACCGAATCCGGCTGCGCATCCAGCAGCTCCATCAGGAACGCATCGCTCGCATCCAACTTCAGCGTCAGACCATTCGTAATCGTCAGCTCACCCCCGTTGAACACCACCGTAGAATACGTACCCACCGTATCCGTCGCCCCCTGCGAAGCCCGCAGACCATCCAGCGTAAACTCCAGCGTCATGCCGTCCAGCACCGTATTCCCCGTGTACGTCATGCGCCCCGGGCTGTTGCCGATGTGCATCGTCGCATTCGTCAAGCAGCTCGTGCCGATAAAGATACCATTGCCGCGCACGCTTGACCCCTCCGCAGCCGTCAGATCACCCGTCAGCGTGCCATTGTTCGCAAAGACCGAGCCGGCAGAGTTCAGATCCACATTGCCCGCAATCTCACCGCGATTGTCCAGCGCAGCCTTGGCGGCATTCAGCTCCACATTGCCCTTAATGTCGCCATAATTATTCAAGGCACTGTTCAGCTGAATCTTCCCTCCCTCAGCCACCTCGAGCTCCGTCTGCGAACTCACATCCAACGTCCCGCTGTTCACCGTCACATTCGCAACATGGTAACTCGCGCCGCGCAGCTCCACGGCATTACCCCGCATGAGCAAAGCCGCCCCGGCAACAGCATCTGACGTGCCCGCGATGCTGTAACCCAAGGTACTGTTACCCAGCAGATCCATCGTCTGCGTGTCACTCGTCACCAGCGTGCCGCTCTGCCCGCGCACATTCTGCGTATTCAGACCATCCGACACCGCCGTGGCATCCACCGTGCCGTTGCCGGAGCCGAAATCGATGCGCTGCCCGCCCTCGGTCAACTCACCCGAAACGCTACCCGTGCTGATGGGGGGATGAACCTCACCGGGACTGTCGCCGGGGTCACCGCCGGGATTCTCGCCGGGGGTGTCCGAAGCCACCAGATAAATGCTGTAGCCATCCGCAGTGGCGCGCGAAACAAATCGGTATGTGTCCAGAAGCTTTTCGGCAGCGTATTTTTTGCCTCCGTCACTCATATCAAACGCTTCACAGGAAGCATAGGCACGCAGCGCCGACAAATCGCCCTGCACATTGCTCGCGGTGATGAGGACGGTGTCGCTGTCGGGCACGGCATAATCCCATTCATCGGAGAAGGTGTCCACAACATAAGAATGGCAAAATGCCACCTTGGTGACGTCGGCAACGGTCAGCGTGCCGGTAACGGTTAACTGCGACCAACCCCCACTTCCCCCCTGCCGATCATCATAGTGAAATTTCAACCCGCTGTGTTTGGCGGCTGATGCAGCACCCTGCTTCAAGGTCAAAGCACCATCCACGATCTGGGATCCAAAACCAAGGCACATCCGAAGATTTGATGTCACCGTCAGCGTTTCGACCTTGAGCACTGATGCAGTCGCACCCGTTTTCTCAGCGTCCTCAGCGTTCCCATATCCCATGTCCACGTGAAACTCATCCGCCTTAATATCCAGAGTAGCCTCGCTGATATCCAAGGTGCCACCTTGCACATACAACATCCCTTGCACGGCACACGAGCTGCGTATCGTGCCCCGGACGGTAAGCGATGCCCCCTCGTAAACATTGATATCCACATTTTCCAGAGTAATGCCCTTGTCGATGGTAAACGCGCCGCCAACGTAGGGATTGCTCACATCGCCGCAGCCGACTTCCAAGAGCGCGCAAGTGCAGTTCTCATCGTCATCGGCGCCTTGAGCAGCGCAAACAGCTTTCAGGGTTGCCGTGCCGCTCAGGGTGGCGCTCTCCCCGGACCAGTTCAGCCAACGCCTGGTCAACGAGACCTCACCCGAGGCTGTCAAATCGCCCGCAACGTAGGCACTGGACCAATCAGGTATGGGACCATCACCCCAGCTGATGGTAGATAAATCGGTAGTATTCGCCATGGATGGCAGGGCAGCCAGACAGGCAAGCAACAGAACGCGAGGTAAACGAAGTTTCATAATTATCAGGAGGAAGATAGCATTCAACAATGCTGCACATGGCAGCGTTCGATATCATAAGCATTCCCAATGCTGTATGTTCTAAAATGAACTTCTACAACGCCTTACAACAATCGTACCATTACATCATACGCAAAGCGAGCACTCCTCAAAGAGCTTTCTTCTATGTTCTACATTTTTTGCTTGAATACAGCCTTGGGAAACCTGTAACTCCGCCCCCCGAAAAAACGCCGAAGCCCCCGCTGCCGGATTGGCAGCGGGGGCTTCTCTGCTTGGCGCGAAGCTCGCGGGGCGAGGGGGGAGAAGTGAGTGGCTTCAACAAATACCCACCCCCCTGCCCGGCGGCTTGCGCGGAAGCTTACAGCACCTCGGGCGCGAGGGAGACGATGCGCATGAAGCCCTTTTCACGGAGCTCACGGGCAACGGGCCCAAAGATGCGGGTGCCGCGGGGGTTGTTGTCCTTGTCGATGCAGACGACGGCGTTGCTGTCGAAGCGCAGCACGGAGCCGTCATCGCGACGGATGGGGGCAGCCGTGCGCACGATCACCGCCTTCACCACGGTGCCTTTCTTGACGGCAGCGGTGGGGATGGATTCGCGGATGTGGATGGTGACGATGTCGCCGATGTGGGCTTGGTCAGTGGCCTTGCCGATGACGCCGATGATTTTGGCGGTGCGGGCACCGGTGTTGTCGGCCACCTGAACGAGGGATTCCATCTGGAGCATGGTAGGTAGGTCCTTTCAGTGTTTGATGATTTCCACAAGCTCCCAGCGCTTGAGCGCGGAGAGCGGGCGGGTTTCGCGGATGCGCACCTTGTCACCCGTCTTGGCGATCTCGTTCTCGTCGTGAGCATAGAACTTCTTGCTCTTCTTGACGATCTTCTTGAACACGGGGTGTGGGACGCGGTCC
>JBJEVL010000030.1:0-4188 GCA_051884335.1 Akkermansia sp.
AGGCCATCGCTGCCCTGCTGAAGGACAAGAAGCTGGGGCGCTATGTCAGCTCGGAGCTCTACGCCTGGCTGCGCTATGCTTTGGCGCGCGCCTATGCCGCGCAGATCCCCGCAGCGGAGCAAAGCGCCATCCCCGCCGAGAAGGTCAAGATGGCGAGCGATGCCGTGGACAACTATGCCCAGTGCGCCATCGGTACGCACGGCATTGCCCCCGAGCTTCCGGCGGACGCGATGGCGCGTGCCGTGGCTCTGCTGGCCGCCATGCCGGGCGTTGCGGACTACATGAAGAAGGCAGATGCCGGCAATATGACCAAGGCTGTTTGGTCGGCGGCGCCGGCGGCGTTCCGCGATGCCGCCGCCATGGCCTCGCTCCTCAAGAATGTCTACGCCGTGGAGGGAGCAGCGCTGCCGCCCATCGTGGAGACGATGGCAGGCTACTACTTCAACAGTGCGGCCGGGACAGCGACGGCTGAAAACAAGTAAACCGAGCCGCAGGAAAGGGCAGGGTGGTCGGTCGCCGATCACCCTGCCCGTGTCTTGCGGGTTCTCCCCCTCTGCTATGACGGATATGCTCGTTCGCCTGTATGCGCTGCCGGAAGGCGCGCCCCTGCGGGCACAACTCGCGGAGCAGGGCATCCTCATCCGCCCCTGCCGCCCCTTTGAACGCCACATCGTGGCGGCGTGGATTCGCCGTTGTTTCAGCGAACGCTGGGTCGACGAATTCAAGGTGGCGATGGGCCATCAGCCCGTCGGCTGCCTGATCGCCACTTGCGAGCAGCGACCCATCGGCTTTGTGTGTTGCGATGCCACCGCGCGAGGCTTTATCGGGCCGATGGGCATCGACCCGGAGCATCGCGGCAGCGGCATCGGGCGCGCCCTGCTCATCAGCGCGGCCGAGCACATGCGCACGCTGGGCTACGCCTATGCCGTCATCGGCGGTGTAGGCCCCGCCGAATTCTACGCCAAGTGCATCGGCGCCACGGTTATTGAGGCTTCATCCCCGGGCATTTATGCGGATATACTCCCCCCTGTCGCCCACCCGAGCGAGACAAAATGATTTTTTTGAGAAACTCGCTCACTTAACCTTGACAGCAATTCAAAATCTTGCTAGTTTACACAACGTAGTTTTCCATCCTATTTCCTCATGAAACATTTTCTCTTCATTCCCTCTTGCGCCTTGTTGGCACTTGGCATCCTCACTTCCTGCCAGAAGGAAGACAAGACCGCTCAGCAACTCGCGGACGAGTTGACGGCCGAGTTGCAGAAGGTGACTGATTACAAATCCGCCGAGGCGGCAGCTCCGCGCGTGGAGGTTCTCAACAAGCGCTTCCAGAATGCCAGTGTGCGCGTCTTCAGCGCCGGAAGCAACGCCCTGGCCGACAGCTCCCCCACCGGCTATGCGGAATCGGTCGGACAGTTGGCCAAGCAGATCGGTCGCGTGCGCGCCAGCAAACCCGTGGCCGAGGCCGAGGGCGATGTCGATGAAGCACGTCTGATTGCCGCCGTGGGCGTGGCAGCGGGTGCGGCGCCCGATGCCGCTGCCAAGGATCGCAGCGCCAAGGGTACCGCCTATCTGCACAACACCAACTCCAAGGAGAACAACACGCCCCCCGCGCTGGCGGAGTGCTACGGCTCGGCCAAGCTGAAAGCCGCTTTGGAGTACACCGCCGATGTGGCCGATTTCCCCGCCACCCGCTTCGACAGCGATGCCGATGTGCCGGAAATCCCCGCCGCCGTCGATGTGGCCGATGATGAGGAAGCCGCTCCCGAGGCTGAGGAGAGCAGCGCGGCTGAGCCGGAGGAGACTCCCGCTGCCGATACGGGCGATGCCGCGGATGAGGAAGAGACTCCCGCCGCCGATGCGGGCGATGCCGCGGATGAGGAGGAAGCTCCCGCTGCCGGTGATGCTGCCGACGAGGACAGCGCCCCGAGCGACGATGAGGATGCTGCCTCGGGCGACAGCGATGCGGACAGCGGCGATGATGACGATGCCGGCATCGACATCGAGCTCTGAGTTCTGCCATCACGTTTTCACAGTGGCCGCTCTTCTGCTGTACGGGGGAGCGGCGCTTTTATTGCCCCGGAATGCCCCGTTATTTGTTCACCTGCGCCTACGACGGCGCTGCCTACCTCGGCTGGCAGAGCCAGCGCGGAGGCAGGACGCTGCAGGACTGCATCGAGGCTGCCTGCGCCGCCATTCTGCACGCCCCGCTGCGCATCCACGCCGCCGGACGCACCGACGCCGGGGTGCATGCGTACGCCCAGTGCTTCCACGCCGATGTGCCGGAGAACTGCCGCATGAGCGCAGAAAACTGGCTTGCCGCACTCAATGCTCATCTGCCGGGCGATATCCGCATCCTGCAGGCGGAGGCTGTGTCGAGCGATTGGCACGCACGCTTCAGCGCCTGCGGCAAGATCTACGACTACCTCATCTGCTGCGAGCCTGTCCTCTCTCCCTTTTTACGCGCGCGTGCGTGGCATTGTCCCCGCGGCATCGGAGCTCCGGAGCTCCTGCGCGCCGCCTTGCAGGAATACATCGGCACGCACGATTTTCGGCGCTTTGCCGCACGCCGGGGGAATGAGCCCGCCGTGCCGCCGCCCGACTTCTACCTCCGCACCCTCCGCAGCGCCGAGCTGAGCGAGGACGCGGGGCTGTGGCGCCTGCGCTTCTGCGGCGACGGGTTCATGTACCGCATGGTGCGCATGCTGGTCGGCAGCGCGGTGCAGGTCTCCCTCGGCAAGATGAGTACCGAGGAACTGCGCGGCATGCTGCAACAACCCGAGGGACCCAAAACCCGCTATTGCGCCCCCGCCGGGGGGCTCTACCTGCGCGCCGTCCTATACCCCGAGCGCAAAACGCCCCACCCCACGCAGGGCGGGGCAGGGCGCTGAGACGCAGCATGCCGGGGCTCACATCTCCGTGGCCGGGGCGGGAGCGTCGTCCTTGGGCTTGTCGCAGCCATCCTTGGGCTTGCCGCAGCCGTCTTTGGACTTATCGCAGCCGTCCTTGGGCTTGCCGCACCCGTGCTTGTGCTTGCGGGGGCCGTCCTTGCAGCACTTCTCCGCATGAGCGCGGAACTCCGCCGCCTTGGCGGCATCCTTGACAACACCCTTGCCCTCGGCGTACATGCGCGAGAGCGCGCGGGCGGCGTGCGCGCAGCCCTCTTTAGCCGCCTTTTCCAGCCCGGGAGCCGCCTTGGCGTAGTACTCGTTGGCCTTGGCCTCATCCTTCGGCGTGCCGGCATTGCCGGTGTCGCTCAGCCAGGCGATGGTGTACTGCGCCAGCGGGTCGCCGTTCTCGGCCGCGAGGGTCACGGTCTCGATATTCAGCCACTCGCAGCCGCAGTCCGGCTTGATGCAGCACGAGGGCTGAGCCTCCGCTGCGGGAGCAGGCGCGGCGGGTGCCGCAGCATCGGCGGAGGCTGCCGCCGGAGCGGGTGTGGTGAGCGCGGGTTGAGCGCCGGGAACCTCTGTCGGGGTCGGGGCACTGCTTGTCAGCGTTGCAGTATCCGCGGCGGCGAGTGCCTGAAGAGCCGCCAGGGACACTGTCATCAGAGTCATGGTCTTCATAGAGCCCCAGTGTGGCACGCCCCCGGCGCAGCTGCAATCCAACTTTCCCCCTGTTTACCCCGCCGCCGCCGGAGGCTGCGAAAAAAAAAGACAAAAAAATGAAATTGTGATTGACGCTCATGGGAAAATTGTGTATAGTCAGCGCGCTTTTACGTCCCTTGCGGCGTTACAAGAGTCGAATGCTTCTGTAGCTCAGTGGTAGAGCGCATCCTTGGTAAGGATGAGGTCGCGGGTTCAAATCCCGCCAGAAGCTTTTTCTGACTCATGCAAGAATAAGCAGCCTCAACAACATTATCATTATGGCCAAAGAAGCATTCCAGCGCACCAAGCCCCACGTGAACGTGGGCACGATCGGTCACGTTGACCATGGCAAGACTTCCCTTACCGCTGCAATTACCAAGGTTCTTGCAGAGCAGGGCAAGGCTGAATTCAAGGCGTACGATCAAATCGACGGCGCTCCCGAGGAGCGCGAGCGTGGTATCACCATCTCCACCGCCCACGTCGAGTATGAGACCGACAAGCGCCACTACGCTCACGTCGACTGCCCCGGGCACGCCGACTATGTGAAGAACATGATCACCGGTGCTGCCCAGATGGACGGTGCCATCCTCGTGGTTTC
>JBJEVL010000031.1:0-4134 GCA_051884335.1 Akkermansia sp.
CCCACTGCGCCGCAGCTCTTCCCCAAAAGCCCGTCGGTCTCAGCCGATGCCCTCTTCAGAGCCTCGGCACGGCGTCGAGCAGGCGGCGGGTGTAGGCGGCGCGGGGCGCGCGAAAAACCTGTTCGGCGCTACCGTATTCCTCCAGGCGCCCGCGGCGCATGACGGCGATGTTGTCAGCGAGGTAGTGCACCACGGAAAGGTCGTGGGAGATGAAAATCATGGTGAGCCCCAGCTCGCGGCGCAGGTCGGTGAGCAGGTTGAGGATTTGGCTCTGGATGCTGACATCGAGGGCAGAGACGGGCTCATCCGCCAGCAGCAGGGCGGGTCGCGGCGCGATGGCGCGCGCGATGGCCACGCGCTGCCGCTGCCCGCCGGAGAACTCGTGCGGGTACTTGTACATGTGCTCGGGGGCGAGCCCCACGCGCTCCATGAGCGCCGCCACGGCCTCCTCGCGCTCGGCGCGCGGCAGCGGGGCGCGCCGCGTGAGCGCCTCCAGCAGGGTGCTGTAGATGCTCATGCGCGGGTTGAGCGAAGCGTAGGGGTCTTGGAACACCATCTGAAACTCCAGGCGCCGCCGCCGCACCTGCGCAGGCGGCAGGGCGCTGAGGTTCACGCCGTCCAGCGTGATGCTGCCCGCCGTCAGCGGCTGCAGCTGCATGAGCGCGCGGGAGAGGGTGCTCTTACCGCAGCCGGATTCGCCCACCAGCCCGAGAATCTCGCCGCGCTGCACGGCGAGGCTCACGCCGTCCACCGCGCGCAGCACGCCGCCGCGCAGGGGGAAGTGCACGCAGATGTTATCGAGCTCCAGGTAGGCCATGGCGGCATTGTAGCAGAGCCCGCCGCGCGGGGTCAAGCACCCGCGCGCGGCGGGCGGGGGCAGCAGCGCGTCATGCCCCCGCGGCGCGCGTGCGACGCGCGTGCTTTGAGCTTGCCAAGGGCGCGGCGAACAGGTAAACTGCGGGCGATATGGCCAAGGATGTGACACCGGAACAGGAGCGACTCGCCGCGCAGCGCCAGCGGGCGTTGGATGCGGCGATGCTGCAAATTCAGAAAGATTTCGGCGAGAACGCCATCGTGCGTCTCGGCGACCACAAGACCATGCAGGTGGAGGTGATTCCCACGGGCAACCTGCTCATCGACCGCGCGCTGGGCGTGGGCGGTTTCCCGCGCGGGCGCATTGTGGAGGTGTTCGGTCCCGAGTCCTCGGGCAAGACGACGCTGACGCTGACGGTGATTGCGCAGGCGCAGCGCGCGGGCGGGCTCGCGGCCTTCATCGATGTGGAGCACGCGCTCGACCCCTCCTACGCCGCCAAGCTGGGGGTGGATCTCGATGATTTGCTGGTGTCGCAGCCCAACAGCGGCGAAGAGGCGCTGCAAATCTGCGAGGCGCTGGTGCGCTCCAACGCCATCGATGTGATTGTGGTGGACTCGGTGGCGGCGCTGGTGACCAAGCAGGAGCTGGAGGGCGACATCGGCGACAGCACGGTGGGCGCTCAGGCTCGCCTGATGAGCGCGGCGCTGCGCAAGCTCACCTCGCTCATCTCCAAGGCGCGCACCATCTGCATCTTCACCAACCAGATCCGCGAAAAAATCGGCGTCATGTTCGGCAACCCGGAGACGACCCCCGGCGGCCGCGCGCTGAAGTTCTACGCGAGCGTGCGCTGCGATATCCGCCGCATCGGCCAGATCAAGGGCACGGACGGCAGCGTGAACGGCAACCGCACCAAGCTCAAGGTGGTCAAAAACAAGGTGGCGCCGCCCTTCAAGGAGTGCGAGTTCGACATCATGTACAACGAGGGCATTTCCTCCACGGGCAGCCTGCTGGATTTGGCGATGGAATACGACATCGTGCAGAAGCGCGGCTCTTGGTTCAGCTACAACGGCAGCCAGCTGGCGCAGGGGCGCGATGCCTGCAAGGAGCTGCTGCGCACCCGCCCCGAGCTCTACGCCGAGATCGAGACCAAGGTGCGCGAGAAGATGGACCCGACCCCGGAGGCGCAGGGCTGATTTTTTTCGTCTTTCCCGCTCTTTCCCCGACGGATCGCTCTTTTTCTTCCCCCCTCCCCCATCCCCGCCGCCACGGCGGGGATGTTTGTTCATGGCTCTCTTCTCCCGCCGTTCTTCGGGCTTGACCCTGCCGCCGCGCGACGCGCCTTTCGGCTCGCCGGAGGGGGTGGCGCTCTACGCGCAGCGCTGCTTGGAGGCGCTGGAGCTGCGGGGCTGGCAGTTCGCCTACGACCGCGCGGTGCGCCGCCTGGGCTGCTGCCGCCCCGCGCAGCGCCGCATCAGCCTCTCGCGCGCGTTCACGCTCCATTTTCTGGAGCGCGATGAGGCGCTCATCAAGCGCACGCTGCGCCACGAGCTAGCGCATGCGCTCGCTTGGGAGCGGCGGCACAGCCGGGGGCACGGGCGCGTCTGGCAGTCCTACTGCGCGGCGCTGGGCATTCCCGACGAGCGCGCCACCACCGCCTGCGAGGATTTTGCCCCGCCCGCCGCACGGAGGCGGGTGCGCTATGTGCTCTGCCACCGCCTCACGGGCGAGGTGTTCCGCAGCTACACGCGCGCCCCGCGCCGCAGCGCGGCGGCGTGGAGCCGTTGCTACATCCCCCACCGCCGCGCGGAGACGCTGGGCTTTCTCGAGCTGCGCCCCGTCGCGCAGGACGGCGCCGCGCCCGAACCCGCCCCGGCCGAATGAGCCGCAGCGGCGGCGCGCCCGCCCGACGCACACCAAAAGGACGCCGCGCGCGCTCCGTTCTTGACAGCTCGGGATACACTGCGTAGGATGGAACCATGTCGACCGACGAAGATTCTTCCCTGCGCTTCCACCGCCTCGTGTGCCGCCACGCGCTCACGGGCGTGGCGCTGCTGGTGCTGGTGCTGCTGGTGCTGGGTCTGCTGGCGGGCTTGGGGACGCTGTTGCTGCTGTTGGAGCCGGTGCTCATGCCGCTGGTGATCGCGGGGGTGCTGGCCTACCTGCTGCTGCCGGTGGTGGAGTGGGTGCAGCGTTGGGTGCACCACCGCGTGGGGGCGGTGCTGCTGGTGATGGGCGCGGCGGGCATGCTGCTGGCGGGGCTGCTGTGGACGGCGCTGCCGCCGATGATTCACCAGACGGGGCTTTTGGTGCGGCAGCACCGCGAGCTCATCGCCACCGTCACCGATGGGGTGCACGGTGCCCTCGACGGCAGCGAGCTGCTGCGCAACGGGGTGGACATGCTGCACCGCCGCGCCGTGCAGGAGGCGCAGAACAGCGGGCTGGAGGGTCCGGAGTGGGAGGCGCTGGCCTCTGCCGCGACGCCGCAGGAGAAGCTGGGCGCCGTGCTGCGCGCCAACACGGATTACCTCGCGGCGCAGGGGCTGCGCTGGCTCTCGGCGGGCACGCACGCGCTCTCCGGCGTGGGCATGCTGCTCATCGGCACGGTGATGGTGCCGGTTTTCCTCTTCTTCTTCCTGTGCCGCAGCGAGAGCATCGCGCGCAACTGGCACAGCCTGCTGCCACTGCGCGATTCGCACTTCCGCGATGAGCTGGTGGGCACCCTGAGCGAAATCAACGACTACATCATCTCCTTCGTGCGCGGGCAGATGCTGGTCAGCGCGGCGGACGGCGTGATACTCGCCATTGCGCTGCGCTGCATCGGGCTGCCCTATGCCATCCCGCTGGGGGCGGCTGCGGCGCTGCTGGGCATCATCCCCTACATCGGCATGATTGCCACCTGGATTCCCGCGATGCTCATCGCCTGGGTGCACTTCCAAGACCCCTGGGCGCTGCTGTGGGTCAGCCTCATCTTCGGCGCCATCAGCCAGCTGGACGGCTGGGTGCTGCAACCGCGCATCGTCGGCAGCCGCCTGCACATGCACGACATGACGGTCATGTTCTCCGTGCTCTTCTGGAGCTACGTCATCGGCGGCGTGGTGGGGGCGCTGCTCGCCGTGCCGCTCACCGCCTCGCTCAAGGTGCTCTTCCGCCGCTACATCTGGAACCGCGCCCGCCAAGCCGAGCCGAGCGGGCAGGCGGCAACACCCTGAGCACGGGGCTCCCGCCCCCTGCCCCGACGCCGAACGCGCCCGAGAGCTCTTTTCGGGCGCGTTCCGCATTTTTCCCTGCCGCCGCCACAGGTATCCCGCCCGCCGCAGGAC
>JBJEVL010000032.1:0-4079 GCA_051884335.1 Akkermansia sp.
AGCCGAGTTTGCGGGCGAGCACGCCGGCCGCAAACCCACCGACCCTCAGGCCGACCGCGCGCAGCTCCAGCGCGCGGAGCTTGTCGCCGTCGGCCAGCGGCAGGTAGAAATCCACGCTCTTTTTTTTCCCGGTGGCCCAGAGCAGGCGCCCGTAGCCGTCCAGACTTACGGGGCTGTAGTCATCGTGGTGTATCAGGTAGGACAGAATCGCCAAAATGCTTTTGCCGGGCAGGAGCTGATCCGGGGCATCCTTCTGCTCTGCCAGCAGGAGGCAGCAATAGGTGCCACGGGTGAGGGATGCCTGCTCCAGCCCCCAATCCTCGGGGCTGCGCACGGGTTCGGTGCTGTTGGTGATGACGGCCTGCACGGTGCCCTGTACATCGACCAGCACGAGATGCCGCACCCCCTCCAGCGTAAAGGCCGCCGCGCTGCCGCGGCGTTCGATTCCGGGGCAACGCTCGCCGAGCTCATCGAGCGTCAGCGCGGACATCGGCAGCGCTGCGGCCGCGAGAGCGAGCAGCACGGCAAAGCTGAGCGGGCGACCCTTCACTTGCGGTACGCCTTGAGCAGGCGCTGCACATAGCGTTGCATCGCGGGCATTTTGCTGCGGATGCTTTGCGCCAACTTGAGCTGGTTGCGGGCGCGGATGAGGTTGTGTCCCGGCTTCTCGGTCTTGAAGTAGCGGTCGCCCTCCAGATAATCCGTCAGGAAGCGGATGCCGATTTCGGTCGTGATGAGCCAGCCGGAGAACGCGAGATTGTCGGTTTCGTTCGGGGTGAGAAAGCCGCTGGCTGCATCGAGGTAGCCCTCGACCAGCGACTCAAAGAAAGGCATTTGGATGTAGACGAGCGAGAGATCCTCCTCGTCCTCACCGGCCAAACAGGTAGCGGTGCGCACCATGTCGCCGAAGTCGTAGAGCGAGAGTCCCGGCATGACCGTGTCCAAGTCGATGACGCAGACGGCGTTGTCGGTCTCCTCATCGAGCATGACATTGTTGATTTTCGTGTCGTTGTGGGTGATGCGGGTCGGCAATTCGCCGCGAATCTGCATTTCGATGAGCTTGCCGAACTCGGGGGCCCACTGCGCCAGCAGCTCCAACTCGGCGGTGCATTCGGCGGCTCGCTGCTGGGTATCTCGGCGGGCGGCTTCGAGCAGCTGCTCGTAGCGCCGCGGCGTGTTGTGGAATTCGGGGATGGACTCTTTGATGTCCACGGGATTCATGTCGCTGACCAAATCCTGGAAGGAGCCGAAGGCATAGCCCGCCTGGTAGGCTTGGCGGGTGTTCTCCACGACATCGTAGGTGTGGGTGCCCTCGATGTTGTTGTAGCAGCGCCACATGCCGCCGCACTCCGGCAGGTAGATGTAGTTGCGCCCGCCGCGCGCGGGGTAGAGGGTCAGCGTCTGCCCCGCTGCGTCACGGCGGCGGCGCATGAGTTTCCAGATGATGTGGCGGGTCACCTTCTCCACATTGCGCATGACCAGCGCGGGATCCTTGAATACATAATCATTGATTCTCTGGAGAATGTAGCGATCAAGGTGCCCGTCCTCAGTCTTGTAGCAGGCGCGGTAGGTTGTGTTGATGTGCCCGTTGCGCAGCTCCTCACCGTATTGGAACTCTCCACTGATGGCAAATTGGTCGCCGATGTGCGCGATGCGCTCGGCAAGGGGATCGTTCCGGTGTTCTTCCGGTGACATGAGAGTGGAGAGGAAAATCAGTTGGAATCCTTGCCCAAATCGATGGAGAGCATTTTGGGTGCATCGCGCTTCGGATCGCGCACGATGAGGGTGATCTGCGATTTGTCCGAAGCAATCGAGAAACGAGAGGCCTTGAAGCTCTTGAACTCTTTGGCATCCTTGCCGCGGTAGGAGAGGATGAAACTGACGGTGCTGCCGTTCTCGCCGCTGAAGGACCAGCTGTTCTCGCGCGTGACGGGGGTGTCGCGTCGGAAAACGCCCACCATGTGTTCCTTTTTGTCGGAGAAATCATTTTTGGTGGAGGTCGTAATCTTCAGCGGGTAGGGGGAGAGGTTGATGAGGTGCTGCCCCTGCTTGGGAAAATCCTTCTCCTCGATGAAAAGCACGTTGGCCTTGCCGCCGCCCGTCGGGATGATGATGCCCAGCGTTTTGCCGGAGACGTTGACATTGACCGTGAGCACGGGCTTGGGCAGATCGGCGGTATCCTTGGCGCCCGGGACGAGGGTGGGCTCTGTCTCGTAGAAGTTGATGACACCGTTCTCCGGGCGGATGCGCGGCGAGGGAATACGCCCGCCGAGCCGCACGCTGCGGAAGGTCGTTTTGCCTGCCTTGTAGTAGAGGGGAGAGGGCAGGGTGCTGCCGTCTACGGAGCAAAGGACAAAGCGGGGACCGGTTTTGGGAGCATCGAGCTCCTCGCCCTCCGCCTGCGCAGCGGCAGAAGCGGCGGGTTTCGGTTTGGCGGCGTGCAGGGGCATGGCAGCCGCCAGCGCGGCGGCAAAGCAGAGCAAAACGGAAGATTTCATGGAAAAAAAAGAACTGACGGAACGCCTGCTATGCTAGCAAGCCCGGGGGATGATAGCAAGCAGAAAATGCTTTTGCTCGGAATCAATACGCGAAGCGCTCAATCGGCAATCCCTGAGCAATCAGTGTTAATTCCCGCAGCTGGTAGGTGGCCGCGCGCCGACCCGCCCCGTTCGTGCGTCGGTGCAGTAGCCCGCCGTCAGCCAGCGCGTTGATCATGCGTTGCACCGTGGCTTGATTCACGCCGGAGATGCGCGTTGCCATGCCGGGCTTGCTGAAGATGGGGCTTTCAAACAGGGCATCCAGCAGGGAGCCGCAGGCCGCCGAGTTGGTGATCCGAGCAAATTCCTCCCGCAGCTCCTGATACAGGCGCTGCATGGCGGCAGCGCGGCGCATGTTCTCGCGCGCCTGTTCCTCAACCGCTTGCAGGAAGAAGAGCAGCCAGGAGTCCCATGCGTCGGGATCGCCGTGCAGGGCATTGAGCTTGTCGATATATTGCTCACGGTGTTTTTCAAAATACTCGCTCAGGTAGAAAACGGGGCGCTCCAAAATCCCCTTGCTGTGCAGGTAGAGCGGTATGAGCAGGCGACCGACGCGCCCATTGCCGTCGTGGAAGGGGTGAATCAGCTCAAACTGCGCGTGCAGAATGCCACATTGCAGCAGGGGCTCGACATCATCGGCCCCGGCGTTTTCAAGCCAGTTATCCAGATAGGCATCCACCGTTGTCGGGTCGGGGGGAACATAGGTTGCTTGCTCGATGCTACTGCCGGGGGTGCCGATCCAGTTTTGCGTGTTGCGTATTTGCCCCGGGCGTTTATTTTGCCCGCGCACCGATTGCAGCAGGATGGCGTGCATTTCCCGGATAAGACCTGTTGTCAGTCCTCGCTCGCTCAGGCATTGGGTGGCGTGCCGCATGGCTTCGCGGTAGTTGAGGATTTCCTGAACATCGCCCTGTTGGGCTTCCGTGGAAGCCTCCCCTGCTTCCAGGGAATAGACCTCATCAATCGTTGAGCGTGTGCCTTCAATGCGGGAAGAGAGGACGGCTTCCTGCGTCATCATCGGCGAGAGCAGAACGTTGGCGTAGCTCTTGGCACTCAGCATGCCATCCAGCCGAGCTAAATTCCGGTTCGCCTTAGCGTGTGCGGTAAACAGGCGCTCCTGATGGTAGCCGCTGAGCGGCAGATAAGGGAGGATGTAGGGAGAAGCCATATGGAACATGATGAACACGAGCGATGTTATTTGTCAAGCAAAAAAAGCGCTTCGTGAACGACAAGGGGATTTGTTTTGCAAATTTTGCGATTGCTGCACAACAAGAGCCGTAGCTGTGCACGCGTGCAAAACAAAAGGCGTTGCTTTGCAAATTTCGCGATTCGTGCACAACAAGAGGCGTAGCTGTGCACGCGTGCAAAACAAAAGGCGTTGCTTTGCAAATTCCCCGGTGGGTGCACAACAAGAGGCGTAGCTTTGCACGCGCGCGCCACCATGCCCCGTGTGCCGCCCGGGGTGGGGCGATGAGCGCCGCTGCCGGATGACAGGGCAAACGCATTGGGGGCATGTCATGAAAAGTGAGTCATGAAAAGACC
>JBJEVL010000033.1:0-4060 GCA_051884335.1 Akkermansia sp.
AGGAAGGCATCGAGGGCTCCCGTGGCGCCGAAGAGCGAGGTGTAGACAATCTCGCGCAGCAGCCCGGTGAAGCGGCAGCAGAAGATGGCCGCGGTGGCGATGAGGCTCTTGCGTTGCAGCGAACTCATGGCGGCAGGCATTCGGGAAAACGCGCGCTCAGCGCACCTTGTCGGGCAGGCTCTCGCGGATCTTGCGGATCCACAGCTTGGCCAGGTCCTTGTCGCCCATGAGGAGGTAGCTGCGCGAGACCTCGCGCACGGCGTTCTTGTAGAGCTTGGCATCCACGCCGTCGAGCTTGGCGCGATCCTCTTCGGACAGCTGCTCGATGTCGCGCACGATTTCGCGGAACAGGCGGCAGGCGGTGGCGTCGTTCTTGGCCTTGCGGTTGAGCATGGCGAGTCGGTAGCGCGCCGCGAGCGCCACACCGTTGGTCAGGTCGGGGTTGGCGGCGATGATCATGTTGGTGCACTCGCTCACCCATTTGATGCCGTTGGGGTAGTCCTCTTTCTCGGTGTAGTAGGCGGCCAGCTCGTTGGCGATGCGCGCCATGAATTCCGGGTCCTTGCCGGCGAGGGCGGGTGTTTGTTTCAACGCCTCCCAGCAGCGGTTCAGCAGCTCGATTTTCTCCTCGCCCTCCGCGTGCTGCGCCATGAGGGAGAGGCAGCGCAACTGCTCAGCGGGGTCGCTGTCGTGCTCCAGCAGGTAGCGGCAGTCCTGCACAGCCTCGGGAAAGGCGCCGCGAGCCTCGTTGGCGCGCGAGCGCAGGCGGCGCAGCTTGATTTGCATCTCCTTGGTCATCTCGCCGTAGCCCTCGGCAAAGGCGGCGGCCAGCGAAAGCGCCTGCGAGCAGCCTTCGTAATTCTGCAGGCGATAGCGCAGCTCTCCCAGCAGGGTGTAGCAGGTGGGCAGCCGGTGCTCGCGGTCGGGGTTTTCCAGCATGGAATCGCGGCAATGCAACAGCTTTTCCTCAATCTCGCGCAGGGCGATGGGGGACAGGTTCTTGTTGTCGCGCAAGGTGGTGGTCACTTCCTCCAGCATGAGCCGCGAGGTCGCGGGGCAGAGCGGCCACTTGGCCTGCTCCAAAATGTTGCGGACGAGCTGCAGCACGGGTTCCTTCACCTCGCAGACATCGGCGCGCATCATCTGCAACTCGGCGGCCTCGGCCGCCAGCTCGGCATCCTTGAGCCGGGCGAGGACAGCGGGGGCATCGAGGCGGGCGATGGCTTTGACGGCTTCGTCGCTGCGGTGCATGGCGATGCAGGTCTCGGCGCTGCGGCGCACGGAGCGCAGCAGGAGGGGGGTCTGCTCGGGGGCGAGCATGAGCTTGTCCTGCAACTCGCGGTCGAGCCGCAGCTGCAATTCGTAGTCGCCGTGCTGCCGCGCCGCCTCGGCCAGCCGGTCGAGCCCCTCCACCGGAGCGAGCGACTCCACCTCGGGCAGGATGCGCACGGCTTCCTCCCACTGCCCCTTGTCCACCAGGCGCGACATGAGGAACCAGCGGAACTGGCGGCGGGTGTTCTCGTTCTCAATCCACCCCAGGCGCAGCTTGGAGCTCTCGGCCAGCTCGAGCAGGCCGGCCTTGTCGCCCGACAGGTCGGCGAGCAATTTTTCGAGGTTGTCGTTGGCTTCCTTGTTGCTCGGCACAATGATGGTTTGCCCCTTGAAGAAGGTCAGGATGTCATGCCCCTTGCTGTAGGCTCCCCACAGGAGGAGGGCGGCGGCGGTCAGGCCGATGGCCGTCAGCGGCAGGGCATGACCGGAATTTTTACGGGCGGGACGATAGCGGCGGTAGGTGGCCATGGGACAAAGGAAAAGGGGTTCAAATCAGGGAGTTTCGGCAGCGGCGGCTTCTTCGTCATCCGCTTCCCCGTCCTCCGGGGCGGAAGCAGCGCCCTCCGCAGCCGCCTCGGCGGCTGCGCGGGCATCCTCGGGAGCGGGCTCCGGCAGCGGCACCGCGCGGCTGTGGCGGCGGCACTCGGCCAGCATGTTGCGGGCTTCCTCGCGGCGGTCGGGCTTTTCTTGGACAAGGGGCAGAATCTGCTGCCAGACGGCGGCGGCCTCCGCCCATTGCTGCGCCTGCACCAGCGCGTAGCCCCGCCCCAGCAGGGCGGTGAGGAGGTTGGCGCGCTCGCTCTCGCCGGCCTGCTGCAGGAGCTGCGCCGCCTGAGCGTAGAGCGCGGAGGCTTTCTCCGTCTGCCCTTGGTGGTCGAGCGACTGCGCCCACAGGAGACGCACACGCCCGGCGGCAGCGCGATCATCGGGAGCGGCCTTGCCGCGCAGCACATCGCAGGGGGCAAACTGCTCCGCCGCTTCCTTGGGGCGGTTGAGCGCCAGGAGGCAGCGCCCGGCTCCCTCCATCGCCTGCATGGCGACGGCGGGTTCGCAAGGGTTTTCCAAAGCCAAGCGGAACGCCGCGAGGGCGTTCTCGGCATCCTGCCCCAGCAGGAGCAACCAACCGCGCTGCTCCGCAAGGCAGGCCCAGAAGGGGTGTTCAGCGGGCAGCAGTCCGTCTGCCGCGCCCTCGGCGCGGTGGAGCAGCCCCAGCGCAGCGGTAATGTCGTTGTCCGTCTCCATGACGGCGGCGGCGCGGCACCGCAGCGCCTGCAGGCGGCACAGGCGGTCGGCGGGGCTCATGCCCAGCTGCGCCATGGCCGTGCTGAGGGCTGGCAGCCCCGCGGTCGAGTCGCCGCTCTCCAGCTGCGCGATGGCGCGGTAGGTGGCTCCCACCGCCGTCGACGGTGCAGCGGCGGCGCTCTCCCGGGCAGCGGCAAAGCACTTCTGCGCTTCGCCCGTCGCCCCGCGATTGCGCGCCAGCTCGCCCAAATACACCTGCACCATGAGGCGCAGGGTAGCTGCGTGCTCTCCCAGGGGGGCGATTTCCGCCAGAAGCTCGCGCGCCTCTTTTTCGGGCGCGGTGGCGGAGGTCAGGCTGCGCACGGCGAAGAGCTGCTGCAAGGCTTCTGCCTGTTCGCCCGGCATGCCCAACGCGCCGTAGGCATCGGCAGCGCGGCGGTACCACGCGGCGGCCGTCTCGTTCTCGCGATTGTTCAGGAAGGCGACAGCAGCTTGCTGTGCCCGACGCGCCCCGATAACATCGGCAGGTGTTTCGGGATAGAGACGGTTCAGCAAGCCCTCGGCCTGCTCGGACAAGCCGCGCTCCAAGAGCGTCTGCACCAGCAGCCACTGCGCCTCGCGGCGGATGCCCCGGTCGACAATCCACGACAGGCGGTTGTCCGCATCGGCGGCCAGGGCAGCCAGCTCGGCATCATCTGCCGCCGAGCTCTGCATGAAGTAGGTCAGGTTGCGCACCGCCGTTTCATTGAGTTTTTCGGCGACCTGCTGCGAGCTAACGGCTTCGTCGTAGCCCTGGCTGTAGCCGCAGCGGAAGGTGGCGTAGCCCAGCCCCAGCACCAGACAGCTCAGCACCCCGATGGCGGTGTACTTCACCACGGGTTTGAACTCCAGTTCCTCCTCGTTCACCATCGGCTGCGCGGCAGCGGACGGATTCGCGACGGCGCCCTCCCCCTCGACCCCGGCGGGGGTATCTTGGGGGGTGGATGGCTGAGACTCCTGACTCATGGGCGGCTTCAGGCGCGGTCGAGGTGGAACGCGGCGTGCACCACGCGTGCCGCCTGCTCAATGTCGGCCGCATCCACGGTGGTGGAGATGCGAATTTCCGAGGTCGCAATCATGCCCGTGGCAATACCGGCCTCGGCCAGCGCCCCGAACACGGTGGCAGCCACCCCCACGTTGGAGCGCATGCCCACACCGACAACGGAGAGTTTGGCCAGCCCGGATTCCGTCTCCAGCCGGGCGCCTCTGCCCAGCTTGGGCAGGAGCTTCTTGAGCGCGGCCTGAGCCTTGCCCAGGTCGTTCATGTTCATGGTGAAGGACTGGCGAGCCATGCCGTCGTGAGCCGTGTTGGCGACGATCATGTCGATGTTGATTTCCGCCTCAGCCAGCGCCGTGAGGATGAGGGAGGTGTAGGCCACGGGCGCGGTGATGCCCGAGACGGTGACGCGAGCCTGATTGCGTTCGATGGAGACGCCGCGCACGGCGA
>JBJEVL010000034.1:0-4030 GCA_051884335.1 Akkermansia sp.
GAAGTTGCCGTCGACGGAGACGCAGATTTCCTGCTCGCCGATGCGGCAGCGGTCGCAGTCGCGGTAGCCGCCGTTGAGGTGGGTGACGATTTTGCCCTCCAGACATTCCAGATGCAGGGGGCTGCCCGCGCGGTAGCTTTGCAGCATGAGCTCGGCGCAGCGGCGGTACTGCTCGCGCAGCTGCGCAACATCCGCATCGCTCCACGGGCTCCAGTAGTCGAAATTGAGCCCGATGGGCGCACGGCTGTGATCTGCGAGCCAGCGCACGCCCTCCGCCAGATGCGCCACGTTGTTGGGGGTGACCACGCAGATGAGATGATCCATCGCTGAGGGCTGCGCCCGCATCTGCTCCAGCGCCGGGAGCAGCAGGGCATGGCTGCCGCGCCCGTCGGGGAACACGCGGTTGAGGTCGTGCATGGCGGGTGAGCCGTCCACCGACAGCACCACTTGGTAGTCCTGCGCCCGGAGCCACTGCAACTTGTCCGCCGTGAGCAGCACGCCGTTGGTCGTCAGCGTGAAGCGCGGCGGCAGCGGCAGTCGCGCCGCCCGCTCGCGCAGGTAGGCATCGCAGTCCTGCAACAACTCCCACTCCATGAGCGGCTCACCGCCGAAAAAGCCCAAATCCAGCGCCTGCCCGCTGCGCTCGGCCTCGCGCAGGGCGCAGTCGATGGCGAGCCGCGCGGTTTCCCGAGGCATGGCGGCGGCATACTTGCGCCCGGCGTAGCAGTAGCGGCAGCGCAGGGGGCAATCGTGCGTCAGACAGAGCGTCAGGGTCAGCGTGGGCTGCATGGCGGCGCGGGCTCAGCGCTTGGGCGGAAGCTTGGTTTTGCCCGGTGTTCGTTGCGGGGGGCGCCGATCGGGAGCCGGGGGGCTGCCTTGCAGGCGCGGGGGAAGCTGTGCGCTCGGCAGTTCGCGCACGACCTCGCCCTCCAAGCGCTGCGGGGGCCGTTGGGTGCGTTCGGGGGGCGCTTCGGTGCGTTTTTCGGCTGTCGGGACGGGGTTTACAGGGGGCTGCGCCTCCTCAGCGGTCGCCGCCGCACTCAACAGCCCCAGCAGCGCCACCGGCAGCATGCGCGGGTAGCGGGGGGAAGGCTTGTGCGGCTCGGGGGAAACATCCATGAATCTTATTTTCCGGCTTGCACGGTGTCAGGCGTGGGGAATACGCCGCCCATAGCTCGTGGCTGCTGCTGCTGTTGCTGGCAGGAGGCGAGCAGGGCGCCGCCCGCTGCCGCGACCATGGCCGCTTTCAGCATCGGGTAGCTCGGCGTATCTTCGTTCTTCGGGGGAGTGACTTCCATGACGGTGCCATCCTAACACGAGCGCAGCGGACACGGCAAGAACAATTGCCGATTGCCCCACGTTTCTGCCCGTTGCAACATCAAATGCGACACCGAAAAACCGCCGCCGGACACCTTGTGACCGACTGCCCCGGCCGGGTTGTGTCTGACTGCCCCGGCCCGAGAAAAAAGGTGTAGGGGCGACTCGGGGGAGACATCCGTGAATCTTATTTGACGTATTGTACGGTAGGAGGAGGCGGGAGCGGTACGCCGCCTTGCATCTGCTGCTGCTGGCAAGCGGTAAGCAGGGCGCCGCCCGCTGCCGCGACCATGGTCGCCTTCAGCATCGGGTAGTTCGGCATATTTTCTTTCTTCGGGGGAGTGACTTCCATGACGATGCCACCCTAACACGAACGCGGCGCGCACCGCAAGAAAAATATGTCATGAGCGGGCGCATGCTGCATTGGATGCTTGCCCGCCTTGCGTTGCTGCGGCAGAATGGCGGGCGATGATTCGCTTCTCTCTCTTCGGCGTTCGGGTGAGCATCCACCCCTCGCTTTGGCTGACGCTGGCCGTGTTGGGCGGTGTGTTCGGCACCGCCAGCATGCAGCACCTGTTCGGCGTGGCGCTCTTCATCATCGCGGGTTTTCTCTGCCTGCTGAGCCACGAGATGGGGCACGCCCTGACAGGGCGGCTGATGGGCGGGGGCGAACCGGAGATTTACCTCGCTTGGCTGGGCGGCGACTGCAACAACCCCGACACGCGCCTGACCCGCTTGCAGGGGGTGCTGATGACGTTGGCGGGGCCGCTGACTTCGCTGCTGACGGGGGTGCTGGGCGTGCTGCTGCTGTGCGCCTACGTGGGCGATGTGCGCGTGGGGGGCTTCCTCGCGCTGCATTTTGTGCTGGGGCAGGTGCCCGCCGGGGCGTGGGAGCTGGGCTCGCCCGCCGCGCTGATGTTTTTCGCCTTTCTCACGGAGGTCTGTGCGTGGTGGTCGGTGCTGAATCTGCTGCCGATTTTCCCTCTGGACGGCGGGCAGATCATGCACGGGCTGATCGATTCGCCCCGGCGCATGCACGGTGTCAGTCTGGCGGTGGCCTGCGTGCTGACCGTATTCTTCCTGGTGCTGGGACTGTGGCTGATGGCGCTGCTGATGGCGGCGCTCGCCTGCCTGAACCACCGTTGCCTGCGCCACGCGCCCTACTAAAATCGTTGACAATTCGTCGCAAAACGTTGACAATTCACCGCAACTCACTAAAATCCCTCTCATGGCACAGCAACACGCAATCTCCCCGACCCGGGAAGAGAATTTCCCCGAGTGGTACCAGCAAGTCATCAAGGCCGCCGACATGGCGGAGAACTCCGAAGTGCGCGGCTGCATGGTCATCAAGCCGTGGGGCTACGCCATCTGGGAGCTGATTCAGCAGCAGCTCGATACCGAGTTCAAGCGCACGGGGCACACCAACGCCTATTTCCCCATGCTCATTCCCGTCTCCTACCTGGAGAAAGAGGCCGAGCACGCCGAGGGCTTTGCCACGGAATGCGCCGTTGTCACCCACCATCGTCTGGAGGCAGTCAAGGACCCCGAGACGGGCAAGACCAAGATGCTGCCGGCGGGCGAGCTGACGGACAAGTATGTGATTCGCCCCACCTCGGAGACGGTCATCGGCGCCGCCTTTTCGCGCTGGCTGGAGAGCTATCGCGATCTGCCTTTCAAAGTGAACCAGTGGTGCAACGTGATGCGCTGGGAAATGCGCCCGCGCATTTTCCTGCGCACGGCGGAGTTCCTGTGGCAGGAGGGGCACACCGCCCACGAGACGCGCGAGGAGGCTGAGGCCGAGACCGCCACCATGCACAAGGTGTATGAGGACTTCCAGCGCGATGTGCTCGCCGTGCCCTCCATTCCCGGCGAAAAGACGGAGCACGAGCGCTTCCCCGGCGCCGTGCGCACCTTCACGGTCGAGGCGATGGTGCAGGACCGCAAGGCGATTCAGGCAGGCACCTCGCATTTTCTGGGGCAGAACTTCGCCAAGGCGCAGAACATCTCCTTTGCCGGGCGCAACAACGAGCGCCAGTTCGCGTGGACGACCTCCTGGGGCGTGTCCACCCGCATGATCGGCACGCTCATCATGGCGCATTCGGACGACGATGGGCTGGTGTGCCCGCCCCGCGTGGCACCGCGTCAGGTGGTCATCATCCCCGTCACGCCCAAGGCCGAGACGCGTCAGGCCATCCTCGACCACTGCGCTGCGCTGGCTGACCGGCTGGCGGCGCAGAGTTTCTGCGGGCTGCCCATCCGGGTGCAGGTTGACGACCGCGACCTCAACGGCGGCACCAAGAAGTGGGAGTGGGTGAAGAAGGGCGTGCCCGTGCGCGTGGAAATCGGCCCGCGCGATCTGGAGAAGGGCAGTGTCTGCCTCGCCCGCCGCGATGCCGCGAGCAACGAAAAATTCTTCATGCCCGAGGCGGACTTCGTGTCCGGCATTGTCGGGCTGCTGGGCGATATTCAGAACAGCCTCCTGCAGCGCCAGCAGAGCTTCCGCGACAGCCACATCCGCCCCTGCGCGAGCTTGGAGGAGCTGAAGGCGAATTTCGCCGGCGAGGGCGATGCGGACTGGCTGCTCTGCCCCTGGGACGGCAGCCCCGAGCAGGAGGAGGAGCTGGCCAAGAGCCTGCGCATCAGCATCCGCTGCATCCCGCAGGGCGAGATGGGCTGCGGGCCCGAGGCTCCCTGCATCCTCACGGGGCGCCCC
>JBJEVL010000035.1:0-3996 GCA_051884335.1 Akkermansia sp.
CTCTTTTTCTTTGCGACCATCGCTGTCGTGCTGTTCTATGTGGTGGCCGAGCTGATTGTGCACCCGCGGCGCTGGTGGATGGTGTTCCCGCTCATCGTGCCCTTGCTGGCGCTGGGTGTGGGCATGGCCGTCAACAACGCCAAGGCGGTGCTGGAGGCCATTTTCGGGCAGCCGAGCGAGTTCGTCCGCACGCCCAAGTTCGGCGAGTCGCACGAGGGTGAGCTCTCCATCGAGAAGCGCGCCAAGGGCTACAAGGCCATCAAGTCGGTGCTTGTCCCCGTGCTCGAGCTGATGTTCGGCTGCTTCTTCCTCTTCATTGAGCTCAGCAACCTCTTCTCCGGCAACATCTTGGGCTTTGTGCTCATGTCGCCCTTCCTCGGTTTCTTCTACACGAGTTTCAGCTCGCTGGGCCGCCTGTGGGAGGGATATCGCCGTCGCCGACAGACTGCGAAAGAAATTGCTTGACGACAGCGCGGATATTGTTAAAATATCTTTATCACACGATTGTGCTCCGTATGCCCGCTTTTTCTCGCATTCTCTGCTGCTTTGCCGCCGCTTTGCTGGTGGTGTCGTGTCGTCATTCCGGCTCCTATGCCCGCGATATTCCGCCGCGTGCGGTGGTGAAGGACGGGGTGGCCATCACGGTGTGTGACCAAAAGCTGACGGTGTTCCGCGATGGGAAGAAGGTCAAGGATTACGATGTGAGCACCTCCAAGTTCGGTCTGGGCAGCACGCACGGCAGCCGCCGCACGCCTCTGGGCATCCATGCGGTTTCCGAGAAGCGCGGCGAGGGCCAGCCCAAGGGCATGGTGTTCAAGGGAGCCCGCCCCACGGGCGAGGTGGTGAAGGCCGATGCGCCCGGTCGCGATCCCGTGGTCACTCGGGTGATTCAGCTGGCGGGCTTGGAGGAGTCCAACAAGAATTCGCATGCGCGCCGCATCTACATCCACGGTACCCCCGAGGAGCGCAAGATCGGTCGTCCGGCTTCCTACGGCTGCATCCGCATGCGCAGCGATGATGTGGTGGATCTCTACCGCCGCGTGCATCGCGGCATGCCGGTGGTGATTGAGAGCTGCACGCAGAAAACCTATCTCGAGGCCGAGAACAACGCGGCCATGCGCGACATTCGGGTGCCGGAGGCCATTGTGGCGGCGCTGCCGGATGAGAGCCGCAACACGCTGCGCAGCACGCGCAAGAGCAGCCGCCGCTATGTGGCGACCAATCGCCGCAGCAAGAGCAGCGCCAAGCGTCTCGCATACCGTCGCACGGCTCGCAAGCGCCGCGGTTGAACCCGTAGGGTAGCCGGCGGCGATGAGCGTTTGCGGGGTTGCCCGCGCTGTTGGATGGGGGCTCAGCGGTGGTAGCCCCGGTGGCGATGCACCAGCTCCTCGCCACTGCGTGTCGGCACCAGTGCCAAACCGAAGCGGGCTCGCGTGCAGGCCACATAGAACGCATCTTCGTTGAATCCCCGGCTTTCATCCGGGGCGCAGATGTCGGTGAGGATGACGTAGGGCGCTTCCAAGCCCTTGAAGGCTTTGATGGTGTCGGCCAGGATGCGGGGGCTGTCGGGCTCGGCGCAGCGCTGATGCCGCGCGAGCATCTGCGCGTGTGTTTCGCCGTCGGGGGCGTAGTCCAGCAGGTCGGCCAGCAGGGGCAGGCAGCTGCGTGGGTTGCTTGCCTTCCACGGCGAGAGCACCACGATGTCGCAGTTGCGGACGCTGAAGGCACTCTGCTCGAGGATGCCGGCGATGAGTTCACGCACGGCGGCGGCGCGCTCGGCAGGGTCGTCACTCGCCGGAGCCGGGGGAATCAGGGAGGCTCCTTGCAGGGGCAGTGGCTCCTCCTGCGCCGCGTCGGGGCGGTAGGCCGCGCAGTAGCGGGCAATTTCGTAGGCATTGCGCAGGTTGCGGCTCAGGCGCAGCCGTGTGGGCAGATCGGGCAGGGGCCCGCGCGAGCCGTACAGTTTTTGCCCGGGGTCGGCAAAGATGTAGAGCCGCCCCTGCGGTGCCAGCCAGCGGCGGATGAGCTGCCACCAGCTGTCGCGGAAATCCTGCCCCTCGTCCACAAAAATATAGTCGTAGCTTGGGTGTTCGCCGGCATGCTCCTGCAAGTAGTCCAGCGCTTGAACCGTGAGCATGTCGCCCTTGGTTGCCGTCCCGGGCTGCTGCCGCAGGCTTGCGGGGAGCCACGCGCTGCAATAATCGTGGAAATTGGACACATGCAGCACCTCGGCTTGTTCGCGCAGCAGCGGATGTGCGTGCAGCGCATCCGCCATGTTGTGGTTATAGCAGAGCATCAGCAGGTGCGGCTGCCCGTCGCGCGGCTGCCGCGCCGCCAAGCGAGCCGCCTCACGGGTCGCCAGCAGCGTCTTGCCGCTGCCCGCCGGCCCCGTCACCAGAATACCCTCCCGGCTCTCCTCCAGCATGGCCAGCAGCCTCACCAGCGGTTGCGCTGCCTCATCGAACATCTGCTGATAATTGCTCAGGTCCAGCCGAAAGCGCATCGTCGGCACCAAGTAGCGCTCCATCGCGCTCAGCATCGCCGCATCCATGTTCGCCCCTAGCTTGGCGCGCCGGACAAACAGCGCTTCGATGCGCTCGCGCAGCCCCTCCTGCAGCGCTGCCGCTCCGCAGATGTAGAGCGAGCGGAGCTCGGCACCGCGCATGCGGGCGCAGATGCGGCGGTCGTGCTCCGTGGCCTGTTCGTCCAGCCCTTCGGGCACGCTGTCGGTCAGAATCGCCAGCGAGCGGCGCTCGGGCTGCCGGTACTCCTCTGCGGGGAAAATACCCGCGAGCACCATACTGTTCTTCAGGTGGTTGCAGGCCATATCCGCCTGGTGGAGCGGGCTGCTTTTGCGCCCCATAGAATACCAGCACGCGTCCGGCGCGGCGCTCTTGCCCTGCCATTCGCCATTGCAGATGCGCACATGCGGCCAGTCCTTCACCTCGATGACCACAAAACCATGCTGCGGCACCAACACCACAAAATCCGCTTCGTAATGCACATAGCCCTTCTGCGCGAGGTAGTGCTCGCGGCAGCTGTGCAGCACCACCCAATCATCGGGCAAGCTCTCCAGCGCGGCGTAGACCAGTTTCTCGCCGTGCTGGGTGTTGTCCTCCAACTGCTTGGGATACATGCGCGCCATACGGCTCAAGCCTCCTTGCGCCCGGTTTTTCTTTTGACGCCGCCGCTGCGTTTGCGGCGCGTCCGCGTCTTGCGGGGGGATTCTGCCGCGGCGGGAGAGGCCGAGGCTTTGCGGTCGGCCTTGGGGGCGGGCTTGCGATCGGCCTTGGCGGGCGCGGTCGGTGCTGCCTTGGCAGCGGGTCTGCGCGCCCCCCGCAGCAGCCGAGCCATGAGCAGCAGGAGCAGCCCCAAGCCCAGTTGCACCGTCGGAGCTGCCCAAAGCAGGCGCAGCTTGTACACCCGCGCCGAGCTCGGATCCAGCGGCATCGTCAGCACCTCCAGCGGCGCGTCCAGCGCGTAATCCTCCGCATCGGCATCCGGCATCAGGCGCGTGATTTCCGCGTCGTTGCCCGGCAGCGCAAAGCGCACAATCGGGCGGTAGGACACATCGCCCTCCGTCGCGGCATTGCCTCCCAGCAGAGCTCCGAGCGTGCTCTCAAAGGGCTGCTGGCGCACATCGACCACCACGGCCGGTACCCGCTGCGCTCCGTGAACAAAGAGCACCGTCTGCGCCAGCTGCCACAGCGCGCCGAGCGCCGTCAACAGCCCCGCCACCGCCCACAGGCGGTAGTAGCGCCGCCCGCACAGTCGCTTGAACAAAACCTTCATGGAGAGAGAAAGAGAGAGAAAGAGAAAAAATCCGTCAGCTCAGAGCCACCCGCTGTTCCGCAGCCTCGATGCGCCCCCGGTGCAGGCAATAGGTCACCCAGCGGCGCACCGCCGGCGTGGCGGGCAGGAGCGCCCCGGCAGAATCGATACCGCCCTCGCGCCGCCGCGGGTGAGCCACCAGCGCCTGCGGCAGCTCCGCCAGCA
>JBJEVL010000036.1:0-3981 GCA_051884335.1 Akkermansia sp.
TCAAGCGCACCAAGGGCAATGTCTCCGCCGCTGCGCGCGAGCTCTGCACCACCATCCGCAAACTCAACTACCGCATCCGGCAGCTGCACATCAGCCCCGCGCAATACCGCTGAGCGCTTTTCTTGGCTGCATACGGTATTTATTCTTGCTATTCATCGGAGAAAAAGGCAGTATGAGGAAAGCGCCACTGCCTTTTTCCCCCATCCCCCACACCGCCATGCCAACTCCGTATACGAAAATCGGCTTCATCCAAAACGCCCCCATGCCGGGTGATTTTTCCGTCAATCTGCGCGCGATTGTTCAGGGCTACCGCGAATGCCTCGACCACGGCGCGGAGCTGGTCATCGCCCCCGCAGAAGCCCTCTGCGGGCCGGAACCCGCAGATCTGATCAAGCGGCGCTCCTACATCCGACAAATGCGCCAGGCGCTCGATGCCCTCTCGCGCGAACTGGGCAGCGCCCCGCTGCTCACCTGCCTCTACTCCACCATCATCACCGAGGAAGAGCTTTGGGACGGCATGCTGGGCGAGGAGGATGACGACCCCGAAATCATCAGCGAGAATCTCACCCTTGTCCCCGTGCTGCTGGAACACAACAGCGTGACCGAAATGGACGACGGCGAACAGAACTTCATCGACGACCACTGCATCTACATTTCCATCAGTCCGGAGGGCATGTTGCCCGATTTGGGAGGTCTCGAACTCATGGTTCACTTCGACACCAGCCCCTGGCACATGCAATCCCCGGAGAAAGATGCCGAGGAGCGCTCCTGGGAAGCCCGCTCCAACGGCACCCCGGTTGCCTGCGTCCGCGCCGTGGGGGTTGCGGGCTCCTCGCTCTACGCCGGGGGCTCCGTCCTCTACAATGCCGATGGAAAATGCATGCTGCGCATGCCGCTTTTCCGCACGGGGGCTGCCGTCGGCGACCTGCGCCGCGCCAAGCCCCTGCGCGCCTTCCCCGAGCCGGAGGATCGGCTGCGGCAAGCGCTGGTCATGGGCATTCGCGATACCGTTCGGCACAACGGCTACAGCGGGGTCTGCCTGCCCCTGGATCACCCGGCCTCGGCGCTTCTGTCCGCGCTGGCCTGCGAAGCTCTCGGCGCCGGCAATGTCTGCGGCATCACCTTCAGCGATAACCGCACAACCGCCCGCGCCCTGGGCTGCGACTGCCGCGACCTGAGCACCGCCCTCCCGGAACCGGGCATCCTCGACCGCGCCGGACTCGAACGCGCAGAGCCCCTCACGGCGCGATGGCAGGGTGCGCTCATGCAAAGTTTTGCCGAGGAGCGCGGTCTCATGCTCCTCTCCCCCCTCAACCGCCGCGACATCATGCTGGGCAACTTCACCCTCTACGGCGACAGCTGCGGTCTGCTCGCCCCGCTGGGCAAGCTCTACCCCATGGATCTCTACCTGCTGAGCCGCAGCTACAGCGAGGAACACAGCGGGCTCTTCGGCGCACTGACCCCACCGCCCCACGCCGCGCAGAACCGCATCCTGCACGAGCTGGCCGATCTCAATGTCAGCGCGGGCGAGCTGATTGCGCGCGAGGACAAACTCTTCAACGAGAACGATGTGCGCTACATCCAGCGCCGCATCATTGCCTCCGCGTTCAAGCGCAGCCAGCTCCCCCTCATGCTGAGCATCGAGCCCCCGGCCGAGCGGCTCAACATCCCCATCTGCCACCGGCTCAACGACTGAGGACCCGTGCTCAGCGCGGGGGGAAGCGGGTGCATCGAAGCCCTTGCAGTGGTGCCGGGGCGCGCAGCAAGGGTCCGTGCTCAGCGCGGGGGAAGAAGCAGGTGCATCGAAGCCCGTCGGCAGTGGTGCCGGGGCGCGCAGCAAGGGGGGGAGGCGGTGACCTGCCCCGACGGGGCGCGCAGAGGGCATCAGGGCTCCGGCAGCGTGCGCTCATCAGAGCCCACGCTCAGGAAGAGCAGTGTCCAGCCCGAGAAAATCATCTCGATGGCGATGATGGTACCCAGCAGCCACAGCGATGAACCCGGCCAGCCCCAAAGCACCAGCCCGCCCAGCACAACGGAAATCAGCCCGTTGAACACCCTCCATGCCATCCCTGCATGCGAGCGCAGAGCCAGTGCAAGAATCAGCCGCAGGGCGCCCTCGCCCAGCAACACCGCACCGATGACGAGAGTCAACAGCTCCAGCGAGAACACCGGTTGCAGCACCATCAGCACCCCCAATGCACCGTACACCAAAGCCGTCAGCAGGTTCCACCAGCGGTTCGGGGCCTGAACGACCCCCTGCACCAAACGCACCAAAGCCGCAGCGCCCAGCACAAAGCCCGCCACCCATACCGCCGATGCCCCCAGGAGAAAGGGGAAGCCCAGCAGGACGAAGCCCAAAATCAGCTCGGCAATCGCCAAAAGCCCGCTCAGCCAGGGGCTGCCCATCAGGCGGCACGAAGCAGCGCCGCAGGATTTTTTATTGGCAGACATGGTCGTGATGACGGTTCAGCTTATCCCAGCGCTCCTCGGCCGCCCGCCAATTCAGGCGATCGACGATACCCTCGACATAGCCGGCGCGGTTGTTGCGATAGCGCAGGTAGTATGCGTGCTCCCACACATCGCACACCAGCAGCGGGCGCAAGCCCGGCACCAGCCCCTCCTCGTGGCGCTGCAAGCCCAGCACCACCGGCCGACCCGAAGCGCGCTCCGCCGCCAGCATCACCCAACCGCTGCCCTGCACCCCCAGAGCCACCCCTCGGAACAGCCGAAGGAAGCCCTGATAGGAGCCGAACTCCTCCCTCAAAGCCTCCGCCAAAGCGCCCTGCGGCACCTGCAGCGGCTCCGGGCTCAAACTCTGCCAATACAGCGTGTGCAGGAAATGTCCCGCCAGGTGGAAGGACAAATCATGCGCGGCTTCGCGCGCTGCCGACTCGGGCAAATCGCCCTCGGCCACCGCGTGCAGGCGCTCGAGCGCCGCGTTCGCCCCCGCCACATAGGCCGCGTGGTGCCGATCGTGGTGAATACACAGCGTCTCGGCATCCAGCACGGGCTCCAAAGCCGATTCCGCGTAGGGCAACAGGGGCAGCACATAGCGCCCCCCCGCATAGAGCAAGGAACATTCTTTCATACGGGAGCTGAGACGCACCCCGCCGCACAGCGCTTCACTGTACGGTAGAAAAAGCGACATCCAGCGTGATCACGGTCACATTGTCCGCATGTTCCTCGTTGAGCTCGCGGCAGGCTCCGACCAAACGCGCAGCCAAACTGCCCCCCCGCTCGCTGAGCAGGGCCCGCAACTCAGGCGACAGCACCCCCTGCGCCAACAGGGGCTCTGCCCCGTCCGTGCACAAAATCAGCCGATCCCCCGGCAGGAGCGGGTAGCCCGCGCGCGGGGCATCCACCAGCGGAATGCGCGACCCCGTCAGCGCGCTGCGCAGCATGTGCCCGTTGCGCTGCGCCTCGCGCAGCGTCATCCCCCCCGCGCATACATAGCGCTCGAACACCGCACGCATCGAATGATCCGCATTCAGGCGGATCAACCGCCCCATGCGCCACAGATACAGGGGAGAATCCCCCACGCTGATCCAATGCAAGAGCCCCCGCCCGGCAAAAACAGCCAGCAACGTGGTTCCGCCGAACGCGCCCTGAGACTCATACACCCCGCGCACCGCCGCATTCGCAGCGGTCAACGCCGCCTGCAATCGCTCCGGCAGGGCAGACTCCTGCTCCGCAAAGGCATCGGCAAAGGCTGCCGCCGCCGCCCGGGACGCACAATCCCCGTAGCAGTGACCGCCCATCCCGTCGCACACCACCGCCAGCATACCCCCCGCAACAGGACGCGCAGCATACGCATCCTCCTGCTTCTCGCGACGACCGAGCCACTGAGCCACATGAGCCTCCATGCAACGCTACTCCATAACACATCCGCCGCCGCCATTCAAGAAAAAAGCACCTGCGCCGCAAAAGCTGCAAGTTGCAAAATCAAATGCGACACCGAAAAGCCGCCGTAGGGCACCTTGT
>JBJEVL010000037.1:0-3967 GCA_051884335.1 Akkermansia sp.
GGTGACGGGGATCATGGCGCCGGTCTCCTTGTTGAAGACGCGGGTCATGCCGACTTTCTTACCAATAAGTCCTAAAGACATGTTACGTAAAAAATCTGGTTAGGGGTTCTGTGATGAGTACCGGGACTCGCGATCAGATCTTGATGGTGATGTCCACGCCGGCGGGCAGGTTGAGCTTCTTGAGCTCTTCCACCGTGCGGCTGGTCGGATCGACGATGTCGAGCAGACGCTTGTGGGTACGGATTTCGAACTGGTCGGCAGATTTCTTATTAACATGGACCGAGCGGTTCACAGAGAACTTCTCGATACGAGTCGGCAAAGGAATCGGCCCGGCGACTTTGGCACCTGTACGCTTCGCGGTCTCGACGATTTCCGTAGCGGAGCGGTCGATGGCGCGGCTGTCAAATGCACGGAGACGGATGCGGATTTTGGGACTTTGCATGAACGTGCGGTTCTGTTTAGGTTATTATTGGTTTGGTTTACTTGTTGCCACCGCGAGCCTTGACGATCTGAGCGACAAGGTTCGGGGGAACTTGCTCGAAGTGAGAGGGTTCCATGGAGTAGGAGGCCAGACCCTTGGAGAGGGTGCGGATGTCGGTGGAGTAACCGAACATCTCGGCCAGCGGCACGGCGGCGGTCAGCACGCACTCGGCTCCGCGGTGCTCCATGTTGTTGACTTGGGCGCGGCGACGGTTGAGGTCGCCCATGATGTCGCCCTGGTTCTCGGCGGGGGTGGTGACTTCCACGCTCATGATGGGCTCCAGCAGCACGGGGCCGCACTTGGCAAAGGCGTTCTTCATGGCGAAGATAGCCGCCATCTTGAAGGCGTTTTCGTTGGAGTCCACTTCGTGGTAGGAACCGTCGATGACATCGACCTCGACATCCTCCACGGGGTAGCCGGCCACGCAGCCGCTGTTCATGGCCTCGTTGAGACCGGCGTACACGGCGTTCATGTACTCCTTGGGAATGGCGCCGCCGACAATCTTGTTGGCGATCTTGAGGCCGGTGCCGCGCTCGCCGGGACGCATGGCGATGACCACATCACCGTACTGACCGCGACCGCCGGACTGCTTGACGAGCTTGCCCTGCACGCGATCGGCGCTCTTGGTGATGGTTTCGCGGTAGGCGATCTGCGGTTTGCCGGTGTTGGCTTCCACCTTGAACTCGCGCTTCAGGCGATCCACGATGATGTCGAGGTGCAGCTCGCCCATGCCGGCGATGATGGTCTGCCCCGTCTCTTCGTCGGTCTTGACGCGGAAGGTGGGATCCTCGGCCGAGAGGCGCTGGAGGGCGTTGGACATTTTCTCCTGATCCGCCTTGGTGAGGGGCTCCACCGCCATGGAAATCACGGTGTCGGGGAAGGTGGGGGGCTCCAGGGTGAAGTCGAAGTCGTCCGTGGCGAGGGTGTCGCCCGTGGTGGCGTTCTTCAGACCCACGATGGCGGCGATGTCGCCGGAGTACACGGCGTCCACATCGGTGTGGACATTGGCCTGAATCTGCAGGAGGCGGCCGACGCGCTCGCGCTTGCGGGTGCGGGGGTTGTAGACGGTGTCGCCCTTGCGGATGACACCCGTGTACACGCGGATGAACACGAGGGAGCCCACGAACTTATCCGCCCAAAGCTTGAAGGCAAGCGCCACGGGTTTGTCGGCGTCGGAGGGAATGATTTCCTTGGTCTCGAAGGTCTCGTAGCCGTTCTCGTCCAGCCCGTTGGAGATGGTGGAGGTCACGGTCGCCACCTTGGCCTCCAGCGGGGAGGGCAGGTAGTCCACCACGGCGTCGAGCAGGGCCTGCACGCCCTTGTTCTTGAAGGCGGAGCCGCCGGCGACGGGCACAAACTTGTTGGCGATGCAGGCGCGGCGGATGGCGGCCTTGAGGGTGGGGGCGTCGATGGGCTCCTCCATGAGGAAGAGCTCGGCGAGCTCGTCGTCCACATCGGCCACATGGCTCTTGAGGTCCTCAAGCGCCTCGGCGGCCTTCTCCTTGAGCTCCTCGGGCAGGTCGACCACCTCGTAGGTGGAGCCCTGGCGGTCGTGGTCGTTGTACAGGATCGCCTTCTGGTTCACCACGTCGATCTGGCCGCAGAGGGAGTCCTCGGATCCGATGGGGATGAGGATGGCGGCGGCGTTGGCATGCAGTTTGTTGCGGATGCCGTCAAGCACGTTGTCGAAGTTGGCACCCGTGCGGTCCATCTTGTTGACGAAGCAGATGCGGGGCACGTTGTACTTGATGGCCTGGCGCCACACGGTCTGCGTCTGGGGCTGCACGCCCGCCACACCGCAGAACACCACGATGGCGCCATCGAGCACGCGCAGGGAGCGCTCCACCTCGGCGGTGAAGTCGACGTGCCCGGGCGTGTCGATGACGTTGAGCTGGAAGTTCTCGTTCTCGAAAATCTTGTAGCAGCCCTCGGCGGGAAGCTGCTTCCAGTTCGTCGTCACGGCGGCGGAGGTGATGGTGATACCACGCTCCTGCTCCTGCTCCATCCAGTCGGTGGTGGCGGCACCATCGTGCACCTCACCGATCTTGTGGATCATGCCGGTGTAGAAGAGGATGCGCTCGGAGAGTGTGGTTTTGCCACCGTCAATGTGGGCGGCGATACCGAAGTTGCGGTAACGCTCCAAGGGAGCCTTACGATCGGGACTGCTGACACTAGCCATATATCTCTGAAAAAGTATGGGGGTTGTTCTTGTTTTCGGGAATACGAGAAAACTTCCGCCGATGGGTTACCAGCGGAAGTGAGCGAACGCGCGGTTGGCCTGCGCCATCTTGTGCACGTCGTCGCGCTTGCGCACGGCGGCACCTTGGTTGGCGGCGGCTTCCTTGATTTCGTTGGCGAGCGCCTTGGCCATGGGCACGCCCTTGCGGTTGCGGGCGAAGTTGATGATCCAGCGCATGGCGAGGGCTTCGGAGCGGTCGGGGGCAACCTCCAGCGGCACCTGATAGGTGGCGCCACCCACGCGGCGGCTCTTCACTTCCACGCGGGGCTTGGCGTTCTCGATGGCGCGGGTCAGCACCTCCAGCGGGCTGACGGTGTCGGTGCCTTCGTTGGCCATGTCGATCGCCTTGTAGACGATGCGCTCGGCCAGGGAGCGCTTGCCGGCAAGCATCACCTTGCCGATGAGTTTACCCACGAGCACGGAGTCATAGCGGGAATCCTTGTGCTCAATCTTCTTGTAGACGCGTTTACGACGGGACATAACTCTGTAAAAATAAAAGGTTCAGGCTTTACTTCTTCTTACCGGTGGGAGCGGCGGCACCGGCCTTGGGGCGCTTGGCGCCGTACTTCGAACGACCGCGGCGGCGCTTGTCCACGCCCAGGCAGTCCAAAGCACCGCGAACGATGTGGTAGCGAACACCGGGAAGGTCCTTCACACGACCGCCGCGCACCAGCACGATGCTGTGCTCCTGCAGGTTGTGACCCTCACCGCCGATGTAGGCGATCACTTCTTCGCCGTTGGTCAGGCGGACTTTGGCAACTTTACGAAGAGCGGAGTTCGGCTTCTTCGGCGTGCGGGTCATCACCTGAAGGCAGACCCCGCGACGCTGCGGGCAGCTGTGAAGAGCGCGAGACTTCGACTTCTCTTCCAGAACGGTACGTCCCTTGCGGACGAGCTGATTAATGGTCGGCATGTTTTTGCTATTGTTGTAGTTTCAGACTATTACCGATAAAGCAGCTCAAGCTCCTCTCCCTGGAGAAGCCACAGCTTTATCATGGCTTAAAGCCCGATAAATCACCACTCGACATGTATCCCTACACGCGTAGCGGGGCGACTATTTTAGCGTCAAACCCTCGGATTGCAAGCCTTTTCTTTGACTTTTCAATCTTTTTTCGAGCGGCGGGGCATAAAAATGCCGCGCTCCCCAATATTCGCGCAGGGGGAGCGCGGCGGCGAAAGGCGCAACGCTGAAAAAAACAAAGGCGTTGCGCGCTTCCGGAATCTGTTTAGCGGCGGCGGCGGCGGGC
>JBJEVL010000038.1:0-3946 GCA_051884335.1 Akkermansia sp.
CACCGGGCTCACCAGTTCAGGAGCAGGGGCAGGGTGCCCATGACGATGATGGTGATGGCGCAGAGGCTGAGCACGATGCCGGTGGTCGGGGGCACCTGCAGGGGGGAGTCCTCGGGGCGGGGCGCATCCCAGTACATGGCGCGGATGATTTTGAAGTAGTAGTAGAACCCGGCTGCGGCGCAGAGAATCATGATGGGCAGCAGGATGACCAAATGGCTCCACAGGGACATCGAGTTGACCAGCACGACGAAGCTGTTGAGCTTGGCAATGAAGCCGAGGGTCAGCGGCACACCGGCCAGCGAGGCCAGCGCAACGACGATGAGGAAAGCCGTGCGGGGGTTGGTCTTGCCCAGCCCGCGGAAGGCGGAGATTTCCTCGCTGCCGCGCTGGGTGCGCACCATGGCGATGGCGTAGAAGACGGCGATGGTGGCCAGCGCGTAGGCCAGCAGGTAGCTGCCGGTCATGACGGGGGTCGCCATGGAGGGGGTGATGAAGAAGACGAGGATGAAGCCGGCCTGACCGATGGAGGAGTAGCCGAGCAGGCGCTTGGCGTTGCTCTGTGTCAGGGCGCCGAGGTTGCCGATGAGCAGGGTGGCGGCAGCCACGATGGCAAAGACGGCAACGAAGAGGCGCGCGACCGTGATGCCCGGGATGATGAAGGGAATCCAGGGGGCGATGAGCACGAACAGCACGGCGAAACCCGCCGTTTTGGAGGCGACGGCGAGGAAGGTCGACACCGGGGTGGGTGCGCCTTGGTACACATCGGGAATCCACAGGTGCATGGGCACGGCGCCCACCTTGAAGAAGGCTCCGGCAAAGAGCAGGGCGTTGGCCATGAGGAAGCCGCCCACCACGGCGTTGGACGCCGCCGTGCCGCCGCTGATGGCACTTTGCACCGTTTCAAAGCTCAGGAGGAAGGAGCCCGTGGTGCCGAAGTACCAGGCCGCGCCGAAGACGAGCAGCCCCGTGCTCATGGCGCCGAGGATGAGGTACTTGATGCCGGCTTCCACGGAGCCCTGGTTGCGGCGGAAGTAGCCCGCCAGCACATAGGAGCTGAGGGTGACGACCTCGAGGCTGACGAAGAGCAGGATGAGGTCGCGCGCCTGCAGGAGGCAGAGGATGCCCGCGCAGGCGATGAGCGGTAGGGTGTAGAACTCGCCCGTGCCCTCCTCGCAGTCACCGCCCGCGACGGAATCGCAGGTGATGGTCTTGTAGTCGAAGGCCAGCAGGATGCTGAGCGCGGTGGCACCGCAGGCGATGGCACCGAACAGGGTGGCGTAGCCGATGGGGCTGGCGAAGAGGTAGCCGATGGTGATGATGCAGCCGAGCGCCGCGAGGATGGCCAGGCTGCGCTTGGGCAGCTTGGGCAGGAATGCATCGGCCAGCAGCAGGAGTGCTGCCAGAATGATCAGCGCAAAGGCCGGGCAGAACTGGCACCAGGTGTAGTCGGCCGAGACCAGATTGGAGATGTGTTCTTCCATAGTGGGGGGAATGGGGGATAGGGGTTACAGGCAGGTGGGGGGCAGGATGCCGAAGAGGACGATGAAGAGCGCCAGGAAGGCTGCCGCTACCATGTCGGCGAGGCTGAGCTTGCCGGCTCGGGCGGAAGCGTGGGCGACATCGGCTTCAAAGATGCGGCGGAAGGCCCGCAGCATGTAGATGGCGCTGATGACCAGGCCCCACAGGGCAAAGACGAGCGTGAGCTGCACGGGGCCGAGCCCACCCAGCATCTGCGAGAGGGCGCTGAAGGGGCGGCTGAGGATGCAGTCGCAGCTCGTCAGGCAGGTGCCGGGCACCCAGTCCGCAAAGGCAGAGACGAAGATGGTGAACTCACCGGCAAAGTTGGCCAGCAGCGGCAGGCCGACCGAGGCGAGACCCGCCAGCCCGAACATGAAGCCGAGGTAGGGGAGTTTCTGCGCCAGCCCGCCCATGGAGTCGAGCTCGAGGGTGCGGGTTTGGGTCTCGATTTGCCCGGTGAGCAGGAAGAGCAGGGCGATGCTCAGGCCGTGCGCCAGCATGAGCAGCGCGGCGCCTTGCAGGGCGAGCTCGTTGTGCCCCTGCCCGGCGATGAAGGCGGCAAAGGCGAGGAAGAGGTAGCCCATGTGCATGACGGAGGAGTTGCCGAGCATGTCGTCGAGGCGGGTCTGGCAGACGGTGACATAGCCGACCCAGAGCACGTTGCCCAGCAGCAGCAGGAGCAGCAGGTTGTTCCAGCAGCCGAAGAGGGCGCCGCACTTGTTGCCGAAGATGCCGGCGATGGTGAAGAGCCCGTAGAGACCGAACTTCTTGAGCACGCCCGCATGCAGCATGGCGATGGGGGTGGGGGCGCTGGCGTAGGCCGGGGCAGCCCAGGTGTGGAAGGGGAAGAGCGAGACGAGCGTGCCGAAGCCCAGCAGCAGCAGCCCGCCGATGAGACAGGGGGAGGCGGGCTCAATGCCGGCTTGCACGGCGGCGGCCAGCGTGCTGAAGCTCCAGGCGTGCATCTCGCTGCAGAGGATGAGGAGCCCCGCGAGCAGCACCATGGAGGCCAGCCCGAGGTAGAGGGTGGCGGTCCAGGCGATGGTGCGGCGGTTGCCGCGCCCGTAGCAGCCGATCATCACGAAGGTGGGGATGAGGGCGAGCTCGTGGAAGCCGTAGAAGGCGATGATGTTGTCGCTGAGGAAGGCGCCCGTGGCACCGGCGGAGAGCAGCAGGGCGGAGATGGACCAGCTGCGCGCGGCGTCCTTATCGGGAGCCTTGAGACCGAGGATGGCGGCAAAGGTGACCAGCACGGTGAGCAACAGCATGATGCGGCTGAGCGGCAGCGCCAGCGAGAGCTGCAGGGGCATGCCGCAGAAGCTGCTCAGGCAGTCATGGCAGCAGTCGGCGGGAGAGAGCACGGCGCAGATGCCGAGCACGAGGGTCAGCCCGGCGCTGAGCAGTGCCGTGGCGCGCCCGGGGGTGCGCAGCAGGCCGATGCAGGCAGCAGCAATGACGGGGATGAGAATGAGCCAAATGAGCATGGTGGTGTGCGGGTTTTAGAAGTTGAAGGCCAAGAGGATGATGAGGACGAGCAGCCCCAAGCCGGAGAGGAAGGTGTAGGCGCGCAGCGATCCGCCCTGCAACTTGCTGAGCAGGAGCCCGACGCGCGAGGTGAGCCACGCGAAGCCCTGCACGCAGAGCCCGCGGATGATGGCGGCGTCGATGAACTCGATGATATGGGCGATGATGGCCTGCACGCCGCCGATGAGCACTTTGTCGTAGAACTCGTCAATGTAGAGACGCTCGCGCAGGGCGGCGGAGAGGGCGTTGCCCGCGAGCGGATCGCTGCTGCGCTTGCCGCAGCCGTACACGAGGAAGGCCGCGACGAGCCCGAGGACGAGCGAGCCGAGGCTCACGTAGAAGGGCAGCCCGACGGCGAAGCCGTGCGCCTCAAAGCCGGCATAGGGCACCAGTGCATCGGCGATGAAGCCGTAGCCCGAGATGATGGCCATGACGGCGAGGATGAGCAGCGGCAGCAGCATGGTGGCTCCGGCTTCGTTCGCCTGCTCGGCACCGTGGGCGCGGGCGCCGCCGCAGAAGGCCACGAGGCAGAGGCGGGTCATGTAGAAGGTGGTCAGCGCCGCGACGGCGGCACCCACCCAGAAGAATGCGGGGCTGTGCTCCAGCGCGGCATCCAGGATGGCTTCCTTGGAGAAGAAGCCGCTGAAGCCCGGGATGGCGATGAGCGCGCAGGTGCCCATGAGGAAGCAGAGGACGGTCAGCGGCATGCGCTTGGCCAGCCCGCCCATCTTCCAAATGTTCTGCTCGTGGTGGCAGCAGACGATGACGGCACCGGCACCGAGGAAGAGCAGCGCCTTGAACCAGGCGTGGGTGTAGAGGTGGAACATGGCGGCTTCGCCCGCAAGCAGACCCACGGCCATGACCATGTAGCCGAGCTGGGAGAGGGTGGAGTAGGCGAGCACGC
>JBJEVL010000039.1:0-3926 GCA_051884335.1 Akkermansia sp.
TCCCCCGCCCTGCTCATCAACGGCGCACCCGCGACCGAGCCCGGCATTGCGCGCGTCATCGCCGGGCAGGCGCCCTACAACGCCGGCGGCTACCAAAGCCTCTCGCACCTGCTGCAGCCCGGCGCCTGGCTCAGCGACCGCGGCCCCTCCGTGCTCCGAGACACCCCGCAGCCCACCCTGCGCGAGTACGCCGCGCTGGGTGACAACACGCGCAACTCCCTCGACTCGCGCTACTGGGGCCCCGTCCGCCAATTCAACATCATCGGCCCCGCCGCCTTCACCCTCTGGCCCTTCACGAGCCACTGGGGACGCATTGACTGAATCCCCTCCCCCGCACCATGGCAGAATCCGACACCATCACCCGCAACGCCAAGTCCAACCTCGCCTTCACCCTCGTCGACCTGCCCGAGACCACGCGACTCCACATGGCGCAGTTCTACGCCTACTGCCGCATTGTCGACGACATCGTGGACGAGCCCGGCATGAGCGTGGCCGAGCGCCACGAAGCGCTCGACCGCTGGCAGGCACTCATCACCGGGCAGGAACCGCCGACCCCGGGCATTGAGGAGGAGGTTGTCTCCCTCGTGCGTACGTTGCAGCTCGACACCGCCCCCATGCTCGAGCTCATCGCCGGCTGCCGCAGCGACATCAATCCCACCCAGCCCCGCACCCGCGAGGCGCTGCTGGCCTACTGCTACCAAGTGGCCGCCTGCGTCGGCATCACCAGCGCCGCCGTCATGGGCGCGAGCCCCGCCGCGCGCGACTACGCCATCGCGCTGGGCTACGCGCTGCAGCTCGTCAACATCCTGCGCGACATCGCCGAGGACTGCCACCGCTTCAACCGCTTCTACCTCCCTGCGGAGGACATGGCGCTCTTCGGCGTCACCCACGACGACATCCGCCAGCAACGCTACAACTACCGCATGCGCCAGTTGCTCGCCTACGAAGCCGCGCTTGCCGAAAAGTTCTTCGGCGAGGCGGATGAGCTCTACCAAGCCCTCAGCGTCGACGACCGCAACGCGCTCATCCCCGCGCAGGCGATGAAGCTCATCTACCACACCATCCTGCTCAAGATGCAGGACGATGAGTACCGCATCTTCGAGCGCCGCTACAGCGTCAACAACTTCCGCAAGCTGTGGTTCCTGCTGCGCGCCCGCATGGGCACCGTCGAGCTCCCCGCCTTCCCCAGCGTGGCGGAGTGGGGCTTCTTCCAGCGCAAGCGGGATATTTCCAAGGACTGAGCTCCTGCACACCCCCTATGAGCCGACTCTCCATCCCCGAATACGTCATGGCGCTGGCGCATGTCGCCGCCCTGCGCTCCGAAGACCCCTACCGCAAGGTGGGCGCCGCCGCCTTGGACAAGGACAACCGCGTCATCGGCACCGCCTACAACGGGCTCTTCCCCGGCTTCACCGCGCCCGAGGGTTTTTGGGCGTCGCGCGACGAGCGGCAAAAATACATGCTGCACGCGGAAATCAACCTCTGTTCGCTCTTCAAGCGCGGGGAGGCGCGCGTGGTCGCCTGCACCACCATGCCCTGCACCTCCTGCATGCAGGCGCTCTGCGCGCACGGCGTCAGGACCATCTACTACGGCAGCGACTACGCCGCATCGGAAGCCCCCGCCATTGCCCGCCTGTACGGGGTGGAGCTCATTCATGTGCCCAGCTACCCCCTGTCGCAGGAGTTCCCGCTGGTGCCGGGTGCCCCCGACTGCGACTGCTGAGGCTCGGGAGCAATCGCGCGCAGCCGCAGCACCTGCGCCGGGCTTTCCGTCGCGCGCAGGCGCGCGCGCAGCTGCCAAGCCGGGACGCAGAGATAACACTCCCCCGCCCTCGGGAGCGTCAGCCGCGCCATGCAGCGCACATCGTCGCGGGGCGTCGGCAGGGTGGCGGTACTCAGCACCCGCCCCTCGGCATCGCAGACCTGCACCTCCGCAGCCGCCTCCGCGCGCGGCTGCCAATCCACCCAAAGCCGCTGGCAGTCCTCCGACAGACCCGCGCGGCGGTACCACGCCTGCGCGAGCTGCATGTAGCGCTCCGTGACATCCTCCGCCGGAATCCGCGCGGCGCGATCCCACGGCAGGGGCAGCACCAGCTCCCCCTCCCGCAACGCCACGGCATAGACCCGCTGCACGGGGTTCTGCGGGTTCAGCATCCCGATGGCCTCCAGCACCCAAGGCTGGTCAAACTCCCCCGAATTCGGCTCCATCATCCGCCAGCCGCCGTCCACCCAAGCCTCCACCCAAGTGTGGTTGCCGGGCACATGATTCCACGCCAGCACCATGACCAAGCGCGCGGGAATCCCCGCTGCGCGCAGCGCCGCCGCCAGCAGAATGCTGTGCCCCGTGCAGGAGACTTTTTTCTCGCGCAGCGCCTCCAAGGGGTTCATGCAGGGATGGCGGCGCGCCATGTCGTAGCGCACCCCTGTCAGCTCCTCCAGATGCGCGGCGATAGCCAGCGCCGTCTCGCGCTCGCTGCGGCACGCGCGCCGCAGCGGCTCCGTCAGCGCCGCGAGCTGCGGACGCCAGTCGCTCGGCGCCTCGTTGAGAAAGAGCTCCGGCTCCAGCGCGCCGCGCCGCACGTCCTCGGGAATCGCCATCGCCGGCAGCTCCGCCGCCACCAGCCCCGCCGACATCAGCCCCGCCGCCACCAAGAGACCGAGCGCCCTCATGAGAGTCCCATCTTGCCGGGGTTCAGCAAGCCCTGCGGATCCAGCGCCGCCTTGAGCGCGCGGTGCAGCTCCAAGGCGGTGTCGCCCACCGCCTGCGCAAACCAGGGCGCCTTGGCGAGCCCGATGCCGTGCTCGCCCGTGATGCTGCCGCCGTGCTCCAGCACCCAAGCAAAGAGCCGCGCCACCAGCGCATCGGCGGGCGGGCGCACATCGCGCCCCGCCGCATCCTTCTGCACCATGATGTTGGTGTGGATATTGCCGTCGCCGCTGTGGCCGAAGCAGGCTACGGGAATCCCCGTCTCGCGCTGCAAGCCCTCGCAGAACGCCACCAGCGCCACCAGCTGCGAGCGCGGAATCACAATGTCCTCGTTGAGTTTGGTCAGCCCCGTCGCCTTGAGGCTGTAGGAAAACTCGCGCCGCAGCTGCCAGATGGCCTCCACCGCCTCGGGGGTCTCCGCCGCCACGACCTCCTCGGCCCCGCCCGCGCGCAGGATGTCCGCGACGGCGGCCTGCTCGGCGCGCAGGGCATCGGCCTGCCCGTCGAGCTCGACGATGAGGTGCCCCTGCGCCCCCGCCGGCAGCGCGTCGCTCCCGAGATAGGCGCGGGCGGCCGCCAGAGTGTACGCGTCGGTAATTTCCAGCGCGCAGGGCAGGTGTCCGCCCTGCAAGATGCTCTGCACCGCCGCGGCGCAGAGGTCGAAGCGCGAAAAACTCGCCCGCAGCGCCACGCGGGCGGGCGGGGCGGGAATGAGCCGCAGCACCGCTTCGGTCACGATGCCGAGCATGCCTTCGCTGCCGCAGAAGAGCCCCACGAGGTCAAAGCCCTGCTTGTTTTTGTGCGTGCGACCGCCGCAGCGCAGCACGCGCCCATCCGCCAGCACCACCGTGAGCCCCAGCACATAGGAGCGCGTCACGCCGTACTTCAGGCAGCGGGGTCCCCCGGCGTTGGTGGCGATGTTGCCGCCGATGCTGGACTCCTTGCGGCTGGCGGGGTCGGGCGGGTAGAACCAGCCCTGCGCCGCTGCGGCATCCTGCAAGTCGGCGGTGAGCACCCCGGCTTCCGCCACGGCGACCCCGTCCGCGGGGTTGATTTCGAGGATGCGGTTCATGCGCGCCAGCGAGATGACCAGCCCGCCGCGCACGGGCACGCAGCCGCCCACATAGCCCACCCCGGCGCCGCGTGCAGTGATGGGCACGCCGTGCCGCGAGGCGCAGCGGCAGGCGGCAGCCACCTGCTCCGTGCTCCGCGCCAGCAG
>JBJEVL010000040.1:0-3913 GCA_051884335.1 Akkermansia sp.
TATCGCGCCGAGGCCGAAAACTTTGAGTCGATCCACAACCACAGCGCCTACGCGATGGTCGAGCGCGACCTGAGCACCGCTCAGCCGAACTGAGCTGCCCGCCCGCGAGAAAGCGCGGATGGCATGTATTTTGGGCTTGCGCCGTGCCCGCCTGCTTTGGTAGTATGGGCAGCATCATGAGCACGGATGTCAGCATCGCCGAGCTGGAACAACGCGCTGCCGCTCTGGAACAAGAGCTCGAGGCGTTGAAATCCGTCATTGCCGCCCGCCGCGCCGCCGAATGGGAGACACCGGGAGTTGCATCCCCCGCCTCCCCGCCTCCCGCCGCAGAGGAGGAGCCCCCCGCCGCAGAGGCGGCTGCCCCCGAGCTCCCGCACGATTGTCTGCGCCTGAGCGCGGTGCTGAGCGATGGTTCCCTGTGGGACATCGCCGTTCCTTTCGGCGAGCTCGCCCGCCCCGGCGGTGTCAGCATCGGGCGCTCGCCCGAGCTGGCAGACCTTCTGTTGGATGACCCCGGCATCTCGCGCCGCCATGTGCTGCTGGAGCTCGGCGAGCAGGGCGTCACCGCCCGCGATCTCGGCTCGACGAACGGCAGCTCTATCAACGGCATGCCGCTTACCCCCAACGCCGCCATGACCCTGCTGGACGGCGACACCCTGAGTCTCGCCGCCGTGGACATCACCATCAGCTTTCTTCTCTGAAACATGAAATCCACCCCCATGCTTCTGTCGGCAGTCGGTCTGCTGCTCCCCGCGTACGCGGCCGATGCCGCCCCCGTCCTTTGGTATCAGCAGCCCGCCTACGTCCACCCCGCTGCCCTGCCCTGGGGCAAGGTCGATGGTGAGGCCAATGTTGGCAAATCCGCCGCCAAGACCTCGCCCCACCGCATCTGGGAATCGCAAACCCTGCCCGTGGGCAACGGGCGGCTGGGCGCCACGATTTTCGGCGGCGATCATCTGGAGCGCCTCAACCTCAACGAGAGCAGCCTGTGGACCGGTGGGCGCAACCTGCCCAACAACGGCGCCGGATACTCCTTCGGCCCCAAGGCCGGCAAGGATGAGTTCGGCTCCTACCAGCCCTTCGGCAATCTCTACATTCAGAGCGAGCTCTCCGGCAAGAGCACGGACTACAGCCGCTCGCTCAACCTCAGCACCGGCATCGTCACGGTCGAATTCACCAACGGCGGGGTGCACCACCGGCGCGAATGCTTCGCCAGCCATCCCGACAAGGTGCTGGTGTATACCATGAGCGCAGACAAACCCGGCAGCATCAGCGCCAAGGTGGCGCTCGCCCCCTGCCACGATGTCAGCTACAGCGGCGCCGAGAATACCCTCATCATGCGCGGCACGCTGGCCAACGGCGAGAAGTTCGAGGGGCGTGTGGTCGTGCGCGTCAAGGGCAAAAAAGCCTCCGCCAAGCTCACGGGCAGCGGCAAGACCGTCGCCGTCACCTACGAGGGCAAGCCGGCGCGCGAACAGGTACCCGTGTTCGACCTCAAGGGAGCGCCCGCCATCAGCATCTCCAAGGCCGACAGCGCAGAACTCTACATCAGCCTCGCCACGGATTACAAGATGGACGACGCTGCCGACTGGAAGGGCAGCGACCCCGCCCAGCTCAACAAGAAGGTGCTGGCCGCCGTGGGCAAAAAATCGCTCAAAGACATCCGCAAGAGCCACATCGCCGACTTCGGCAAGCTCTTCAAGCGCCTGAGCATTCACCTGGGCAAGACCGAGGAAGCTGCGGCCAAGCTGCCGACCGATGAGCGACTGGCGCGCTACCGCAAGGGCGGCAGCGACCCCGAGCTGGAGGCGCTGGCCTACCAGTACGGGCGCTACGTGCTCATCAGCGGCTCGCGCCCGGGTAATCTGCCGCTGACCCTGCAGGGCATCTGGAACGATGCCGTGCACGCCGCCTGGGCCTGCGACTACCACAACAACATCAACCTGCAAATGTGCTACTGGGGAGCCGAGGTGGGCAACCTCTCCGAGTGCCACCGCACGCTCATCGACTACCTCAAGGCCATGGAGGCGCCCCTGCACCGCATGACGGAAAAGCAGTTCGGCAAGGGCACGCCCGGCTGGACGACCCGCATCTCGCAAAACCCCTGGGGCGGCGGCGGCTGGAGCAAGTGGAACCCGCCGGTCAATGCCTGGTATGCCCTCCACCTTTGGGATCACTACAGCTTCACGGGCAACAGGGAATACCTGAGGAACACGGCCTACCCGATCATGAAAAACATCTGTGCCTTCTGGGAGTCGCAGCTCAAGGAGCTGGGCGCCGACGGCCAGGGGCTCCTCTCCGGCGGCAAGCCGCTCAGCGCCGCGCAGCACCCCGAATTGAAGCAACTGCCCAAGGGCACCCTCGTGGCACCCGGCGGGTGGTCGCACGAGTGGGGCCCCGTGGAGGACGGCATCTCGCACGACCACCAGCTCATCCGCGAGCTGTTTCGCAACACCGCCAAGGCCGCCCGGGAGCTGGGGGTGGACAGCGCGTGGGCGGCCAAGCTGCAGGACAAGGCCAAGCGGCTCGCTCCCGAGCGTGTGGCACCCGGCGGCTACCTGCAGGAGTGGATTATCGACCGCCCCAACATGGTGTCCGGCCACCGCCACACCTCGCACCTCATCGGCGTGTTCCCCGGCACGATCATCTCGCCCGCCCGCACGCCCGAGCTGGCGGCCGCCGCCGAGAAGAGTTTGGAACTGCGCGGCATGAGCGGCGACAACCGCCGCAGCTGGACCTGGCCCTGGCGCACGGCGCTGTGGGCGCGTTTTCTCAAGCCGGAGAATGCCTACGAGATGGTGCGCGGCTACCTGACGCACAATGTCCTCGACAACCTCTTCGGCAACCACCCGCCCATGCAGATGGACGGCACCTACGGCATCACGGGCGGCATGAGCGAGATCCTGCTGCAGAGCCATGCGGACGAGATTGTGCTGCTGCCGGCTCTGCCCGAGGCCTGGAGCGAGGGCAGTGTCCGCGGCATCCGCGCGCGCGGCAATATCACCGTGGACATGGAGTGGAAGGATGGCAAGGTGACGCGCTACAAGCTCACCACGAGCACCAAGAATCCCCCGGAGGTGACGCTGGTGGTCAACGGGGAAAAGAAAAAAGTCGTGCCCGAATCCGGCTCCTCGGGGAAAAAGGCGTCCGAAAACGCCCAAGGGCAAAGTTCCTCCTGAGATTCCATGCTCTTTGAATCTGCCAGCCTGAGCCCACAGGGACGCTTGGAGGCCATCGAGCGACTCTTCGAGGAGCTGGCGCGACGCCCGGAGAGCGTCCCGCCCGAGCCGGGGCATGTCCCCCTCGCGGTGCTGGAGGCCTACGGAGCGTGGGAGACACCGCTGCGCCATCGGCTGGAGGCCGCTTTCACCGCCGCGACGGATCGCCGCCTGCGCTGCCGCCTGCGGGCACTGGAGCGCTCGCTCAACGCCCTGCCCGCCGAACTGATGGCTGCCCTTGCCGCTGAACCTTCCGACAACTGGCCGGCGTTCTACCGCGCGCTCATGCGGCTGCATGCGCAGGTGAGCAACACCCTGCCGAACATCGACCCGGAGGAATACGCTACCGAGCTGCGCCGCACGGTCGAGCTCGCGGCGGCGGTGTCGGAGCACTCGCTCGTCTGCATCAACGCCGCCGGGCTCTTCACCCTCCTGCTCATGCAGGTGGAGCTGGAGCGCCAGCACCCGAGCCGCCCGCCCAAGCGCAAGCGCCGCCGCCGCCGTCGCTGAGCAGCTACAGCATTGTGCATGCTGCGTCAACGAAATTATTTCGGTTCAAGCGGCATATGGGCGTGCCATTCCCCCGTTGCACAGGGGATTCAGGCTCTTGTCCGCTGATGGTAAGTCTCTCAATTATCTACAGCATGCACAATGCTGTATTTTACCAAGCGGAGGTCGCGGCATTTTATGATTCT
>JBJEVL010000041.1:0-3911 GCA_051884335.1 Akkermansia sp.
AGTCCAGCGGGCGCGCTTGGGAGCTCTCCGGCAATGCCTCCGGCACCAAGCCTGCCGGGCAGAACTACGTCCGCTACGGCGGCAGCAAGCTCGCCAACTGGCTGGGGCTGGATGCCAAGGACAACAAGGGAGATCCCTACAAGGGCGAGCGCTTTGTCGGTGAACAGGCGCCCGACCGCTTCTGCCTCATGATCGGCACCAACGACCTGCTCTCCGACACCAACCGGGGCGCTACCCTGCCCGCCAACAAGAAAGCCGAGCAGGACGGGCTGCTGAAGGACATCGACGCCATCTACCGCACGATGAAGAAAGGCGCGCCCAAGGCGGTCATCTCCGTCAACCTCATCCCCGCCTGGTGCATGGGCGGCACGGCGGCGGATCCCGCTGTGCACCGAGCCGTGGCGGAGTTCAACGACATGCTGCGCCGCTGGGCGAAGAGCCACTCCGACGTATGCCTCATCGACATCAACCAAGGGCTCACCGATGTTTCCGCCGCTGACCCGCTGGTGGGCGATCCGGCCTTCTTCGGGGCAGACCGCCTGCACCCCAACGCGCAGGGCGACCGCCTCATCGCCGCAAACATGGCGCGCGCCCTGGGCTTCGGCGGGCGCAGCGCCGGGCTGCCGCGCCGCGAAGCTGTCGACCTGCGCAAAGGCGGCAAGCCCGAAAGCATCGCCCTCAAGGCGGGAGAAAGCCGTGTGCTCATGCAGGGGCTCGGGGCGGCGTTCACCCTGGAGCTCACCCCCCGATGCGGCAACGGCGCTGCCGATGGCTGGGACAAACAGAGCGCGCTCGACATCAGCCTCGGCTCGGGCAACACCCTGTCACTGAGTGAGAGTGCCATCGCCTGGAACGGCACGCCCCTCTGCTCGCTCGACCTCTCGACCAACAAGGAGCCCCTGCGCCTCTGCGCCCTACCCGATTCGGCAGACCGAGCGGGCGGGCTCTACCTGTGGTTGGGCGCGCGCCTCATCGGCGAGGCGCTCCCCCTCGCCGGCTCGCCTGCGGAAATCACCGCCACCGTGCGGGGAAGCTTCAGCGCCAAGCTGAGCCTCAACGCGACCGTCCCCGGCGAAGCCTACGCCCCGGCGCTGCCCAAGCAGATGAAGCGGCGCTAAGCCCCCACCTCAATCCACGGCAGGCGGTGCGCCATGGGCGCACAGTACAGCTGCGTGGGCAGCCCCAGCTCGCGCAGTGTGCGGCGCATGCAGCGCTCGGCGATCTCGGGCGTGTTGCACTCGGGGCTGATGTGCCCCAACACCAGGTGCTGCAAGCCCGGGTGAGCAATGGCGCGCACAAAATCGCAGGCCTGCCCGTTGGACAGGTGCCCCCAATCGCCGCTGATGCGATCCTGCAACTCGGGCGGGCGCCCGCTGTTCGCCAGCATCTCCGGGTCGTAGTTGGACTCCAGATACAGCATATCCACCCCCGACAGCAAGGCGGGCATCTCGCGCAAGATGCGCCCCGTATCCGTCACATAGCCCAAGCGGCAGCCGTCCGCACTCTCGAACAGGTAGCCCAGCGGGTCGAGCGCATCGTGGCTCGTGCAAAAGGGTGTCACCCGCAAATCCTCCCCCAGCATCACCGCGCTGCCGGGCTCCACATAGGTCAGCAAGGCGTTCGGCAAGGCCTTGCGCAGGTCGCGCGACATGTAGCGACTGCAATACAGCCGCAGCGCCGCCCGCCTGCCCAGCACCCCCAGCCCGCAGATGTGGTCCCGGTGCTCGTGAGTAATGCAGATGCCCGCGAGCGACGACTGGCTCAGCCCGCACTCCTCCAAGCCCTTGCGGATGCGCGTGGCGCTGATGCCGGCATCGACCAGCACATGCGTCCGCCCGGAGGAGACGACGCTGCAATTACCCTTGCTGCTGCTGGCGAGAACGGACAGGCGAATCATGGCGCCCATTCTAGCAGAGGGCGGCACGCCCGACAAGGCGGCAACTGCGTCAGTGCACGGGGAAAAGGCTTGCCATGCCACAGGCGCGCGCGTAGAATGCCCCCATGCCGACCGACGACAAGAAAGATTTCATCCGCGACATGGTGGCCGCCGACCTGGCGGAGGGGTACTGCACGGTTCCCATCACCCGCTTCCCCCCCGAGCCGAACGGCTACCTGCACATCGGGCACGCCAAGGCCATCTGCCTCGACTTCGGGCTCGCCAAGGAATACGCCCGGCTCGGCGCCGTCTGTCACCTGCGCTTTGACGACACCAACCCCTGCAAGGAGGATGTCGAGTTCGTCAACTCCATCCAAGAGGACATCCACTGGCTGGGCTTCGACTGGGGCGAACACCTGTACTGGGCTTCCAACATCTTTGATTTCTACTACGACTGCGCTGTCGACCTCATCAAACGCGGCTTGGCCTATGTGGACGAGCAGGACCGCGAGACCATGCGGCAGCAGCGCGGCGACCTGACCCACCCCGGCACGCACTCCCCCTACCGCGACCGCAGCCCGGAGGAAAACCTCGCGCAGTTCGAGGCGATGAAGGCCGGCAAGTTCCCCGAAGGCGGCGCCGTGCTGCGCGCCAAGATCGACATGGCCAGCAGCAACATGAACATGCGCGACCCCGTCATCTACCGCATCTCCTACGACCCGCACCACAACACGGGTACGCAGTGGTGCATCTACCCCATGTACGACTTCGCGCACCCGCTGGAGGACGCCTACGAGCACATCACCCACTCGCTCTGCACGCTGGAGTTCGAGAACCACCGCCCGCTCTACGACTGGGTCATCGAGAACTGCCCCGTGCCCGCCAAGCCTAAGCAGCGCGAGTTCTCGCGCCTCAACATCACCTACACCGTCATGAGCAAGCGCAAGCTGCGCCAGATGGTGGAGGAGGGCTATGTAGCCGGCTGGGACGACCCCCGCATGCCTACCATCTGCGGCATGCGCCGCCGCGGCTATCCCGCCGCCGCCATCGTCAGCTTCTGCGAGGGCGTGGGCATCACCAAATTCAACGGCAACACCGATGTCGCCCGTTTGGAGAACGCCGTGCGCAATGAGCTCAACGCCCACGCCGAGCGCCGCATGGCGGTGCTGCATCCCCTCAAGCTCGTCCTCAACAACCTGCCCGAGGGCTACGAGGAGGAGGTCGAGGTCGTCATCAACCCCGAGCAGCCCGAGCTGGGCAACCGCAAGCTGACGCTCACCCGGGAGGTGTGGATCGAGCAGGAGGATTTCATGGTCGATCCGCCCAAGAAGTACAAGCGCCTGACGCCCGGCGCCTGTGTGCGCCTGCGCGGTGCCTACTGCCTCATCTGCACCGGCTACAGCACCGATGCCGAGGGCAAGGTCACCGAGGTGCAGGCGGACATCATCCCCGGCACCATCGGCGCCAACCCGCCCGAGGGCATCAAGTGCCGGGGTGCCATCCACTGGGTGTCGGTGCCCCACGGCGTGCGCGCCGAGGTGCGGCTCTACGACCGCCTCTTCCGCGATGAAGCGCCCGATGCCAACCCGGAGGGCTTCCTCGCTTCGCTCAATGCCGACTCGCTCACCCTCATCCCCGATGCGGTGGTGGAGCCGGCGCTGGCGAACGCGGCGCCCGAGTTCCTCTGCCAGTTCGAGCGCATGGGCTACTTCGTGGCGGATCGCTACGACCACAGCCCCGAGCACCCCGTGTTCAACCGCTCCGTGAGCCTGCGCGACTCCTGGGCGAAGATGAACAAGTAAAGCCGGCACCCATGGGGGCGGCGGGGGCAACCGCCGCCCTGCCCCATGGTTGTTGAACGGCGGGGATAGCACATACTCCGCGTTCCGTGATGCGTATGCGCTTTCTCCGGGTTCCGCTGTGCTTCTTCAGAGATCGAACGACTCCTGAGAACAACGATGGCAGCCGGCGCTGCTGAGTCCGGCGTTTTGCCTCAAAATAAAAGCGCACCGAAAGGGGGTGTTGCCTCAAAAAT
>JBJEVL010000042.1:0-3895 GCA_051884335.1 Akkermansia sp.
ACAAGGTGCCCTACGGCGGCTTTTCGGTGTCGCATTTGATTTTGCAACTTGCAGCCTCCTCTCGCGACACAAAAGTCGATTGACGAGGGCAGAGCCTTGCGCTAGGATGATAGCATGGGCGTCCGTGGGGGATGCTCGGCACAGTTTTTTTCCGCAAATGATTGAATCTCTGGTCATTGGTCTGGCGCTGGCGCTGCTCTTGGGCATGCTCGCCCGCAAGCTGCATCTCTCGCCGCTGGTGGGCTATCTGCTGGCGGGGATGATTGCCGGCTCACCGCAGGTGAGCGAGGTGGATAACCACATTGTGCAGGAGTTTTCGCACATCGGCATTGTGCTGCTGCTCTTCGGGGTGGGGCTGCATTTCCACTTCCGCGATTTGCTGGCGGTGCAGCGGGTGGCTCTGCCCGGGTCGCTGGTCAACATGCTGCTGCACACCCTGCTGGCGGGCGCGATTTACTACGCGCTGGCGGATGCCTCGCTCGCCTCGGCAGCCATGTTCGGCGTCTGCTTCAGTGTGGCCAGCACGGTGGTGCTCACCCGCGTGTTGGAGGACAACTGCCTGTTGCAAACCCCGGCGGGTCACACGGCGCTGGGCTGGCTGGTGGTGGAGGATATTCTGACCATTGTGCTGCTGGTGCTGCTGCCGGCGCTGGTGAGCGGCGGCTCGGTGGGCGAGGCGCTGCTGGGCATGGTGCTCAAGCTCATGGCGCTGATTTTCTGCGTCGCCTACCTCGGGCGCATCGTCATCCACCGCCTGCTGACCTCGCTGGCGCGCTCCGCCTCCGGGGAGATGTTCACGCTGGCGGTGCTGGTCTTTGCGCTGGGCATCGCGGTGCTGTCGGCGCGGGTGTTCGGCGCCTCGATGGAGTTCGGCGCCTTTCTCTCCGGCATGGTGCTGGGGCAGAGCCGCTTTGCCGCCCGCGCCGCGGCGGAGGCGCTGCCCATGCGCGATGCCTTTGCCGTGCTCTTCTTCGTCTCGGTGGGCATGGGGCTGCACTGGCAGGAGCTGGCCGAGACCTGGCAGCTCGCGCTGGCGATGCTGCTCTTCACCATCGTGGTGAAGCCGCTGACGGTGTACTACAGCGTGCGCTGGCTGGGCAAGCCGGTGCGCATGGCGCTGCAGGTGGCGGGCTCCTTCAGCCAGGTGGGTGAGTTTTCCTTCATTCTGGCGGCGCTGGCGGCGCAGGAGTGGGGGCTGCTGGATGCGGCGGCGGTCAACGTGGTGACGGGGGTGGCGGTGGTGTCCATCACGCTCAACCCGCTGCTCTACCGCCTGATTCCGCGCTTGCTGCGCGTGATGGAGCGCGGCGAGCCAAGCGAGCCGCTGCCCGCGCTGCCCCCGCCCTCGCAGGAGAGTTTCCGCGTGATCATGGTGGGCTATGGCCCCGGCGGGGAGCTGCTGACGGGGATTCTGCGCCGCCACTCGGTGGATGTGGTGGTGGTGGAGATGAACATCGACACGGTGGAGTCGCTGGCGGCGCAGGGCTTGCAGGTGCTGCACGGCGATGCCCGCGCTCGGGCGATTTTGCAGGCGGCGGGCTGTGAGCAGGCGATGGCGATTGTCGTCTCCTCCACGGCGGCTCCCGCGCGCGAGATTGCGCAGGCGGCGCGCTCGCTCAACCCGCGCATCGAGGTGCTGGCGCAGACGCAGTACATCCGCACGGCGCGCGAGCTGCGCCAAGAGGGCGCGGAGGTGGTCATCGCGGGCGAGGAGGAAGCGGCGCTGTCGATGGCGGGCGCCGTGCTGCGCGCGCTGGGGGCGACGGAGGAGCAGGTGAGCGCCGAGCGCCGCGAGGCGCGCCGCCTGTGGCATTGACAAGCGGGCGGCTTGCCTGTATAATCCCCGCCGTTATGGAGAATCAGACGACGACCCATGTTGATCTCTCGGCGCTCGACACGGCTGCCATGCGCAGCCGTCTTTCCGAGCTCGGGAGCTATCTTTGACCTCGATGGCATTGCAGAGAAAGTGGCCGCGATGGAGTCGCGGATGAGTGCGCCGGACTTTTGGGATGACCCGCAGGCGGCGCGCGAGTTGATGAACGAGGTAAACCCCCTCAAGCGTCGCATGGAGCAGTACCGCGCGCTCGAAAGCGGGCTGGAGGATGTGGAGGTGGCCGTGGAGATGGCCGCCGAGGAGCCCGAGATGGCGGCCGAGGCGGAGACCGAGTACAAGGCTTGGGTCAAGCGGCTGGAGGAGTTTGAGCTGGTGACGCTGCTCAACGGTCCGCACGATGCCGCCGGCTGCTACATCACCATCCACGCAGGCGCGGGCGGCACGGAGGCCTGCGACTGGGCGAGCATGCTCATGCGCATGTACTTGCGCTACTGCGAGCGCCACGGTTTCACCGCCGAAGTCATGGAGAGCACGGACGGCGATGAGGCGGGCGTGCGCTCGGTGACGATCAAGATTGAGGGCGAGTATGCCTATGGCTACCTGAAGAACGAGCGCGGCATTCACCGCCTGGTGCGCATGAGTCCCTTCGACGCGGCGGGCAAGCGCCAGACCTCCTTCTGCTCGCTGGATGCCACGCCGGAGATTGCGGATGACATCGAGATCGAGGTGAAGGAAGCCGATGTGAAGATGGACACCTACCGCTCGGGCGGCAAGGGCGGTCAGAACGTGAACAAGGTGGAGACAGCCGTGCGCCTGACGCACCTGCCCACGGGCATCATCGTGGCCTGCCAGACGCAGCGCTCGCAGCTCCGCAACCGCGAGGAGGCCATGCGCATGCTCAAGGCGCGCCTCATTCAGATCGAGGAGGATCGCAAGCGCGCGGAGGCGGACCGCCAGTATTCCGAGAAGGGCGACATCGCCTGGGGCAACCAAATCCGCTCCTATGTCTTTGCCCCCTACCAGATGGTGAAGGATTTGCGCACGGGCTACGAGTCCGGCAACATTCAGGACGTGATGGACGGCAACATCGACGGCTACATCGAGGCGATGCTGCGCCACAACGCCCAAGCCTGAGCTCCCCGGAGAGGGGAATAACCCGCCCGACCCGCCATGCTGGAGATTGATGTGCTGACGCTCTTCCCGGAGATGATCACCGAGCCGCTTTCGCACAGCATCATGGGGCGGGCGGCGGCGGGCGGGCTCATCCGCATCCGCGCCCACCAGCTGCGCGACTGGACGCACGACAAGTACCGCCGCACGGACGACTACCTTTGCGGCGGCGGGCAGGGCATGCTCATGAAGTGCGAGCCCATCTTCGAGGCGGTGGAGGAGCTGCGGCGCGAGCACACGCGCGTGCTGCTCATGACACCGCAGGGGCGCGTGTTCTCGCAGGCGGTGGCGCGCGAGCTGGCCGCCCCCTGCGTCGGGGGGGGCGATGCGCACTACATCATCCTCTGCGGGCACTACGAGGGGGTCGACCAGCGGGTGATCGACACGCTGGTGGACGAGGAAATTTCCATCGGGGACTACATCCTGACCAACGGGGCGATCGCCGCCGTGGTGGTGATTGATGCCGTGGCGCGCCTGCTGCCCGGGGCGCTGGGCGATGCGCGCAGCAGCGAGGAGGAGTCTTTCGCGGACGGGCTGCTGGAGGCTCCCGCCTACACCAAGCCTAATGTGTTCCGCGGCATGGAGGTGCCCGCGGTGTTCCTCTCCGGCAATCACCAAGCGATTGCGGAGTGGAAGCTGGAGCAGTCGCTGGAGCGCACGCGCCGCAACCGCCCCGATCTCTACGAGCGCTGGGCGGCGGCGCACCCCGAGTATTTTGAGCCGCGCCGCCGCAAGCGCACCCGGCTCACGAGCTACAAACCGCGCAAGAGTGCCGAGCCGCCCGCTGCGCCCGAGGAGGGATGCTCACCCGACTGCTGAGCGTGCTGCTGGCGGCGGTGGTTGCCGCGCTGTCGGTTCGGGCGGAGACGCCCGTGGTGGAGCGTGTGGAGC
>JBJEVL010000043.1:0-3887 GCA_051884335.1 Akkermansia sp.
CCAGTGGACCTCGTTGTGGGCGGACAGCTTTTCGTACAGGCCCATCTGCTGCACCGTCATGGAGCCGCCGATGCCCACGGTAGTGCCGTCGATGGCGCTGTCCAGATAGGCGGCCGCCTCGGCGGCCGTGGCAAACGTCCGGACCGAGAAGCCCCGGCTCTCCAGATTCTTTTTTACAGTGTCAAAACAACCCATATCAAATTTCCTCCTTCTGATAATCTCCAAATCCCTCGCCCAGCACCTCATGGGCGTCACAGACGATCAGGAACGCCTTCGGGTCCGTCTCGTGGACCACCCGCTTGATCTGTACGATCTCCTTTTGCTTGAATGCCACCATCAGCACCTGCTTTTCCGCGCCGGTATAGGCGCCCTCACCCCGGAGAATCGTGACGCCCCGCCCCCGCTCCTGCATCAGCGCATCGGCGATCTGGCGCCAGCGGTCGGAGACAATGTAGGCCACCTTGGAGGTGTCCAGGCCGTAGAGCACCGTGTCCATCACCCGGGCGGAGACAAACAGGGCCACCGCACCGTACAGCGCCGCCTCGATCCGGCCGAAAACCAGCGCCGCCAGGAGCAGAATGATCCCGTCCGGCACCAGCATCAGGCGGCCCAGGGGAAGCCAGGAAAATTTCAGCTTCAGCAGCCGGGCCACGATGTCCGTGCCGCCGGTGGTGGCCCCCTGGGAGAACACCATCCCCAGCCCCAGGCCCATCAGGGCCCCGCCGCAGACGGTGGACAGCATGGGGTCCATGGCCGGGAAGGGATATACCGCCGCGATGACGTCGATGGCGGCGGAGCTGACGGCGGCTTATCCCGAGGCGGCGGCGTACCAGCCGGGTTCGATTCTGTAAAGATTTATGGCTGCTCACTCCGAAGCGCTGCTTGCCGAGGCATCGGGCTATCGCCTGACGACGCACCGCCTGATTCAGGGGGATACGGAGGTCGCCTGCGAGCCCGGTCGCTTGGTGTATCGGCAGGGGGGCGAGCTCGTGCGTGAGCTCGCTCTGGCGGAGAACCCCCTGCCCCATGCGCCGCGCTATGCGGGTAGCATTCCGACGCTGGCGGCGGCGTATCGCTTGGCGCTACAGGAGCTGGCGGCGGGTATCTCGCCGGAGGGGCTGATGCCCGCAGGAGCGAACTGGGCTTCGGTGTGGACGCGCGATGTGGCCTATGCCGCCGCGCTGGGAGCGGATATGGCGGCTCCGGATGCCGTGCGCCGCAGCTTGGAGAGTCGCGTGCGCAACGGGGTGGTGCTGCAGGATACGGGGACGGGCGGCGGCTGGCCGGTGTCGACAGATCGCGTGGTGTGGGCCATGGGTGCCTATGCTTATGGCCAAGTGACGGGCGATGCGGATTGGCTGCGCGATGCGGCGGAGGTGCTGACGGCGACGCTGGAGCAGGATGCGGCGGTGCTGCCGCAGGGGATGCCGCTGCGCCCGGGGGAAACGTCGTTTTTGGATTGGCGCGAGCAGAGTTATCCCGCGTGGATGAGCACGGCGGAGATCGGTGCCTCCTATGCGCTGAGTACGAATGTTCTGTATTTTATCTGTCTCTCGGTGCTGGCGAAGATGCTGCGCAGTCTGGGGCGCGAGGCGGAGGCGGCGCAGCGCCACCGCGAGGCGCTGGAGCTGGCGGAGGCGATTGAGGCGCATTTTTGGAATCCGGGCACGCGCCGTTACAACATGCTCTACCGCCCCGGCGAGCCGCCGGAGGAGCGCTCGGATGCGCTGGCCTGCGCGTTGGCGGTGCTTTCGGGTCTGGCGGGGGAGCATGCGGCGGAGTTGATGGAGCATTTGCCGCGCTCGCCCTGGGGAACACCTGTTTTTGCGCCTTACAAGGCGCAGCCGGTGCAGGCGTACCACAACCGCGCGGTTTGGCCTTTCGTGGAGGCTTTTGTGCTGCTGGCGCAGGCGGATTTGCAGCAGACGGAGGGCGCGGCGTTTTCGCTGGCTTCGCTGCTGCGCGCGGCGCTGGCCTTCGGCACGAACAAGGAGAATTTCCACGCAGAGACGGGGCGGGCAGAGGATACGCTGCTCAATTCCGACCGCCAGCTGTGGAGTGTGTGCGGCATGCTGGGGGCGTTTTACCGCGGGTTGTTCGGTGTGCAGTTCGAGGGGGGGAATTTGGTGCTGGCGCCCTGTGTGCCGCGCGCGTTTGCCGGCAGCCACTGGCTGAGCGGGCTGCGGGTGCGCGGGCTGCTGCTGGATATTCACCTCAACGGCTACGGTACGGAGATCGGCGCGGTGATGGTGAACGGTAAGCCGGGCTCGCCCATCATTCCGCTGGATGCCTGCGGGCATTGGCAGGTGGAGATTGAGCTGATGCCTGCCGAGGGGGCGGAGGCCTCCCCCGCTCCGACGGCAACGGAGGATTTGCCCGAACCGCTGTGGGACCATCCCAACGATCGGGAGCTGCGCTGGCACTCGGTGCCGGGGGCGGAGTCGTACTGCATTTACCGCGACGGGCGCGCCTTTGCCACGACCTGCGATTGTTTCTTCCCCCTGCCCTCGCCGCCCCGGCAGTACCACCGCTACAGTGTGCAGGCGCAGGGGCGCACGGCGCTTTCCTCCCCCAACTGTCCCTTTACCTGTGCCCCGGCGGGAGCGGTGCGCCGCCTGCTGCCGGAGCGCATCGGCGAGGCGGCGGAGTACCGCGTGGAGCGCGGGCAGGCGTGGTTGGATCTGCGCCCCTGCACGTCGCGCTTGGAGTATGAGGAGCTTCATTTGGCTCCCGAGGAGGCGGGGTACTACCGCTTGCAACTACACTACGCGAATGCCACGGCGAGCAGGCGCGACGGGGATACCTGCGCGCTGCGTGAGCTGTGGGTGGATGGGGTGTTTCACGCGGTGCTGGTGCTGCCGCACCATGCGGAGGCGGGTTGCTGGGAGGAGGATGCGCTGACGGCGCCGCTGGAGCTGGCGCTGACGCCGGGGGTGCATCGCTTTGCCCTGCTCTGCACGCCGCGCTGCACCAACGGCAACGGGGCGCTCAACCAGTGCATGGTGCGGGCGCTGGAGCTGACGCGTACGGACGGATGACGACTCCCCTGCCCTCCCGCGCGGAGCTTGCTCCGCTGTTTATCCTCGGCCCGACGGGCAGCGGCAAGAGCGCGGTGGCGCTGGAGCTGGCGCGCTTGCTGGGCGCGGCGGAGATTGTTTCGGCGGATGCGTACCAAGTGTACCGCGGCTTGGGGGTGCTGACGGCAGCTCCTTCGCCGGCGGAGCGGGCGGTGGTGCCGCACCATTTGGTGGACTGCATGGAGCCCACGGAGAACAATGACGCGGCGGCGCATGCGCGCCGGGCGACAGCGGCTATCGCGGAGATTCAGGCGCGGGGCAGACGGCCGATTGTGACGGGCGGCAGCGGTTTGTATGTGAAGTTTATTTCGCACGGCATTTCGCCGGCTCCGCCGAGCGACCCTGCCCTGCGGGCGGAGTTGGAGCGCCTGCCACTGCCGGAGCTGGTGCGCCGGTTGCAGGAGGCCGATCCGGCGGCGGCGGCGACGGCGGATCTGTGCAACGCGCGCTATGTGGCGCGTTATTTGGAGATTGTGCTGACCGGCGGCAAGCCGCTGGCGCATTGGCAGCAGAATTGGCGCGAGCCCATCGGTCCCGGTTGGGTGATTACCCGCGCGACGGAGGAGCTCGATGCGCGCATTGCGGCGCGCAGCCGGGCGATGCTGCGCGGGGGTGCCATGGAGGAGGTGGCGGCGCTGGAGTCGGTGCCGCTTTCGCCCACGGCGGAGAAAACGCTGGGGCTGGCGCTGATTCGCGACTGCTTGGCGGGGCGCTTGGCGCGCGGTGAATTGGCTCCGGCGCTCAGCCTGCTGACGCGGCGCTACGCCAAGCGCCAGCGCACATGGCTGCGCCGCGAGACAGGGCTGCGCT
>JBJEVL010000044.1:0-3867 GCA_051884335.1 Akkermansia sp.
GCCATCAACATCATCCCCACCACGACGGGTGCTGCCAAGGCGATCGGTGAGGTCATTCCCCAGCTCAAGGGCCTGCTCAATGGCGCTTCCTTCCGCGTGCCCACCCCCACGGGCTCGCTGACCGACTTCGTCGCCATCCTCAAGAAGGATGTGACCGTCGAGGAAGTGAATGCTGCCATGAAGGCCGCTGCCGAGGGTCCCATGGGCCACGTGCTTGAGTACTCCGAGGAAGCCCTTGTGCTTCAGGACATCGTGTCCAACCCCCACTCCTGCATCTTTGACGCCGGTTTCACCTATGTGGTCGGCGGCAACATGGTCAAGGTGTGCGGCTGGTACGACAACGAATGGGGTTACTCCAACCGTGCCGCTGAGGCCATGAAGAAGCTCGGCGATTCCATCGCCTAAGCCTCGGCATTCAGTCGCAAGACTTCGGAGCGCGGGAGCAGCTTTTGCTCCCGCGCTCTTCGCGTGCTGTCCTCCTTAGCGCTCCGGACGTCGCACCAAAAACTCCCTCCGGGGGCACAATCGGGGCTTGCCCGCTGCAGTGCCGCGGCGTATACTAAGCTGCATGAGCGAGCCGCAGGAAGATTTCAATGCTTTTAACAGCTGGGATTGCTTCGGTGCGAGCCTGATGCTGGGAATCACCCCCGCCATCCTCAACTACGTTTTCAACAATCACGAGATTGTTTCCACCGTTTTTCTCGCCGCCATCGGCGTGGCGGTGGCCGTGGTGGTGTTCCTGCTGGCTTTGGTGACGCGCCGCCGCCTCATCGGTTATTTGGTGAATATGATTGGCTGGGTGCTGACCCTCCTGTATGTCGGGATCGCCGTCTACTGCTGGGTTTATCTGCCCGGTCCGATGTCCGCGCCGCCTGCCGAGGCTGTTGAGCAGGGCGAAGCCATGAAATGAGCAGCGAGCGTCAGGCGACTTGGGGGCATCTCGCGGCGCTGACCTCCATGCTTTGCTTCGGGCTCATGAGCCCCATGTGCAAGGTGTCCATGCAGGGCGGGGTGATCGATGGGCTGCGTTTGGCTACGCTTCGCGTCAGCGGAGCGGCGTTGCTGTTCGGGCTCCTTGCGCTCTGCCGTCCGCGCGAGCGCGTGGCGCTGCGCGATATTCCCAAATTATTCCTCATGTCGCTCTGCGGGATGAGTATCAATCAATTCTGCTACGTCTGCGGCATGTCGTTTACCTCGCCCACCAACGGCTGCGTGGTGGCTACCTCCACGCCCATCTTCACCTTGCTGCTGGCGGCGCTTTTCCTGCATTTCCGCGTGACGCGCCGCCGCGCGCTGGGGATGGGTCTGGCGGCTATGGGTGCGCTGGTGCTCATCCTCGGCTCGTGCCGCACGGGCGGTTTGAGCGGCGATCCCCGCGGCGATGCCCTCTGCCTGTTGGCGCAATTCGCCGCTGCCTGTTACTTCGTGTTTTTCAGCGACCTGCTGCACCGCTACAGCCCCATCACCATGATGAAATGGCTCTTCGGGCTTTCTGCCGCGCTCATGTTGCCGCTCATGCTGCCGCACTTGCTGGCTGCCCCTTGGGATGAGTTGGGCGCGGCGCAGGCGGCGGGCGCCGCCTATGTAGTCATCGGTGGCTCCTTTGTCAGCTACCTGCTGCTGATGACGGCGCAGCAGCGGCTTGATGCGCCCACCGTGGCTACCTACAACTATGTACAGCCCGTGGTGGCCGCCTCCGTCGGCATCTGGCTCGGGGTGGATGTGCTCACGGGGCAAAAGTTGTTCGCTGTGTTGCTGATCGGGGCGGGAGTGTGGATGGTGACTCATGCCCGAAAATCCGGTCGGCGGGGTCTGTTGCGACTGCTGCTTCGGTGGCGTGATTGAGCTTTCCGGCAACAGCTGAGTGATCCGCAGTGCTGCGGGGGCGGAGAAAGAACTTGACGCAGCGGTGTTGCTGTTGCTATGCTGTAACCCGTACATGTTACCCCCTGCCGTCGGAGACTGACCGAAGCAAGGGAGGCATTTGCGCTGATATTATCCCTCATTGCATCATGAAAACATCGGCTTTCCTCTCCGTTCTTGCTTGCCTGCTTTGCATCGCCCCCATGCCTGTGGTCGCCCAGCATGCGACCAAGGATACCCCTGCTGCGAATTCCCCCAAAAAAGCAAAAGACTCCGCAGATAAGAATGTTGTCGTCACGGCGGCGAAGAAGTGCAAACTGATCAACGGCAAACCTTCTGAAAAAGCTTCTTATTACTTCTATCTTTTCTCCGCCAGCTGGTGCGGGCCCTGCCAACGGGAAATGCCCGAAATTGTCAAGGCGCACAAGGAGATGAAGAAAGACGGTCGCTGCGATATCATTCTCATCGGTGCCGATAAGAGTGTTGCGGACATGAAGGCCTACGTCAAGAGCCACAAGGCCAAGTTCGGCGCCATCTGGAAGGAAGACAAGGATGTTAAGCAGATGCCCGGTATTTCCTTTCCCCCCGGCATTCCTTACGTCAATCTGGTTTCGGCGGACGGCAAGTGCCTCTATGTCGGGCATGCTAATTGCATCCGCGACTGGAAACAGCTCGTTGACCAGGCCGATGCCAGGAAGGCAGAGTCGGCTGAGCCCGCCGAGCAGCCGGATGCGGATGCCGAGCCCGAGTTGTAAGGGCTGCGCCTGAGCTTCCCACTCACAGGCCGCTCACCCGCGCCATGCGGGAGGGCGGCTTTGCTGTTCTCGGGGGGGGGGGGAGGCCGCGTGTTCCCGGCGGGGGAAGCTCAGGGAGGGAGCGAAGGTCGCACGCCCGGGACGAGCGCGGCGTGTCGCCCAAACGTCCGCTGTCAGAAGAAGCGGCGCATTTGGCGGCAGTAATTCAGGCCGCTGACCAGCGTCAGCAGCACGGCAAGAACCAGCGAGCCGATGCGCAGGCACTCCCCCCCCGGACCCACGCTCAGGCTGTGCAGAGGCTCGGGCAGGTTGGCACCATAGGCCAAGTAAGCCATGCAGGAAATGCAGTAGGTGAGCTGCATGCCTGTTTTCCACTTGCCCCAGCGGTCAGCGGCCAGCACGAAACCCTTGGTCGCGGCGATTTGGCGCAGCCCCGTCACCAAAAACTCGCGGAAAACGATGATGATGCTGACCCAAAAAGGACAGAGATTCACCCAAGTGAGGTAGATGAACGCCGCGCAGACCAAAATCTTGTCCGCCAGCGGATCCATCAGTTTGCCGAAGTCGGACACCACATGATATTTGCGCGCCAGATATCCGTCGAAGAAATCCGTGATGGCTGCCACGACAAAGGCCCAAAGCGCAAGACAGACCGGCAGCGACAGCGGCGTAAACCAGCCGCCCGTCGGCTCATCCGGAACGGGGGGAAGCTGTCCCACCGCCGCCAGCAGCACCGTATAGAGCAGTACCAGCAAAATGCGGCTCATGGTGATGACATTGGGCAGGTTCTTCATCATGCGCCTGCATTCTAGCACCCCAACCGTTTGTCAGGCAAGCGAAAAGACCGCCATACACACAGGAAATACGCGCGCGGCGGCGCATCAGCGTTTGCGGTCGGCGTGGGTGCCGCTTTTGCCCTCGGCGCGTTCCGCGGCGCGTTGCTTCCAAAGGGGCAGGGGGCTCTTGCGGGCGCGACGGCGGCGGCGGGCTTCTTCCTTCTCGCGGTGTCGCTCGGCCTCGGCAGCCAGTTTGGCCGCGTGGTCGCGCGCGGCGCGCGCCTCTTCCATGCGGCGGCGGATGCGCGCGGAGTGCTCCCCATCGGCCGGGGTGATGGTCCAAGGGCAGCAACTGCCCGATTCTGTGATGGGCAGGCACACCATCTGCGGATCGATAAAGCGGATTTGTCGGTAGAGCAGGTCGCGGATGGTGGCGAGCAGGGTCTTGGGGGGGAAAAGCCCCGTGCGCCCCA
>JBJEVL010000045.1:0-3854 GCA_051884335.1 Akkermansia sp.
CGCTGCTCCTCGCGGGGAATGCTGGTCTCGGGAATGATGCACGGCGGTCAGAGATGAAGATGAGCTCCTAATTTCGGGCGGTCGGGGTCCTCCACACGGGGCGCCAGCACGGCATCGACCACGCAGCGATCGAGCCAGTGCACCACATCGGCCAGCGCCGCGTCCTCGTCGCGGCAGAGCCGCAGCTCCACAGGCACACGGTGCACCTTGCCCGCAGAGGCTCCGCGCCCGGACTCGCGCCCCAAGCGCCGATACACGGTGCGCGTCTCCGCCCCCGGCGGGTCGGACTCATCGCGCAGCGTCCACACCTCGTGGTGCTCGGTGCGCAGCTGGGCGTCGATGTTCAGCGCGTCCGCCAGCGTGCTCACAAGGGAGTGCTGCGCCAGCTGCAACACCAGCACCGGCACGCCGCGGCGAATGTCGGCCGCGCACTCCACCGGTGCCACATCAAAACACTCCATCCCCACCGTGCGCTTGATGCGCATGTCCATCAGCATCAGCGTCACGGGCGCCAACAGCGAATCGGGCAGCGTGCGCAGCACCGACTGCTGCAGCGAGGCGTAGGCATCGATGGACACCAGCCCGCGCAGCCGGGGTTCGCGCGACGCCGCGCGCAGCAGCAGCCCGGCGCCGTAGCCCTGCCCGACCGCCACCACCACGGGCTCCTCCTTCTCCGAGAGCTCGCTCAGGCTGTCAATCAGCAGGGGCACATCGCGGTATTCCCGCAGGCCGTGCGTGCAGTAGGGGCGGCGCGCATCCGCCCCCCGAGGCTCCCAAAGCACACAGGTGAGCCCCGCCGCCGTCAGCGACTCCGCCAAGGGCAGCGCCGAGCGGATGCCGTGGTCCCAATCCACGCAGACCAACACATAGTCCAGCGCGTGCAGGCGCTCGGCGGGCGCTGCCGCCAGATTGCCCAAAATCGAGAGCTGGCGCGAGGACTCCTCGCCCTCGCGACGGGCGATCACCGCCTGCACCGGGGCATCGTCCCAGCCCGTGAAGGTAAAGGGCTCCAGCCGCAGCCCCGCCGCCTTCTTGGGCAGAACGGAGGAACCGCGGTACGACGCGTTGGTCGGCACGAGAATCGGCTGCGTCAGGTCATCCACCTCATTCCACAGCGCGACCCCGGCGCCCGCCGCCGCCAGCGGCAGAGCCAGGAAGAACAGCTTGCGTATCAGATGGGATTTCATGAGCGCACGCTGATTGTAACAGAGGCTCCCGCCGCGGGCAACGGCAAACTGAGACAGCTCCCCCCATCGGGGTCTCAATGCGTCAGTCCGTCCTGCTTGGCTTGGTTCCAGTAGGCGTACTCGGAGCGGTTGAAGTCCACATACTCCGGCGAAAGGTCGGTCGTGTAGATGACATATTCCTCGCTGCCGAGATTGAGGTTGATGGCGATCTCAAACTCCGGCGCCTGCACACGCTCGCGCAGGTCATCGCTCTTGGTGGTGGTCTGCATGCCGCCGCGGCAGGCGGGCAAGCCCGCGATGTCGATGTCGACCTTCTCCTCGCGCACGCGAGTGCCGGCGTAGCCGACCGCGTGGATGATGCGTCCCCAGTTCGGGTCGCCGCCGTTCCACGAGCTCTTGACGAGGTTCGACTTGGCCACGCCCTCGGCCACGCGCTTGGCCTCGGCGGCGGTCGGCGCACCGCTCACGCGCACGGTGACGAACTTGGTCACGCGCTCGCCGTCGCGCACGATGTGCTTGGCCTGCTCCAGCATGACATGGTGCAGCGCGGCGGTGAACGCCGTCCACTCGGGCGTGCCCGGAGTCACGGTGACGCCCGACGCGCCGTTGGCCATGACGAGGCAGGTGTCGTTGGTGCTCATGTCGCCGTCGATGGTGATGCGGTTGAAGCTGTGCTCCACGCCTTCGCGCACGGTGCGCTCCAGATCGGGACGCGCCACGGCCGCATCGGTGCAGATGAGGCAAATCATCGTGGCCATGCAGGGCGAAATCATCCCCGCACCCTTGCAGCAGGAGCCGATGCGCACCGTCTTGCCGCCGAGCTCCAGCTCCACCGCCACTTCTTTCTCGCGCGTATCGCTGGTGATGATGGCGGAGGCCACATCGTGCCCCTTGGCGGCGGAAAGATGGCGGCAGAGCTCGGGCAGGCGGGGCTCGATGCGCATCATGGGCATGGGCAGCCCGATGACTCCCGTGGAGCAGACGGCGACCTCCCCCGCACGCAGCCCCAGTTCCTTGGCGACGATGGCGCATTCCTTGCGCGCCACCGCCACCCCGGCTGCGCCCGTGCAGGCGTTGGCGTTGCCGCTGTTGGCCACGATGGCGCGCACATTCCCGCGGCGCAGGTGGTTCTGGCTCACGCGCACACAGGCGGCGCGCACGCGGTTGGTCGTGAAGGTTCCGGCCGACGTGGTCGGCAGCTCGGAGTACACCAAGGCGAGGTCCAGACGCGTGGCCTCCGGCTTCTTGATGCCGCAGCTGAGGGCATTGGCGACGAAACCGCGGGCAACCGTCACCCCGCCGTCAATCGGGCGAAAGAGAGAAGTAGGCATAGCAGGAAAAATTCAGTCAGGTGATTGATAGCACAGACACCGCAGCGCTTCAAGCCCAAAGCGCGCCGCAGCAGCAACAAAACGGGCTCCGCCCAAGCCGCACCCGCCGTTCCTACGCACAACAACAACCCCGGCGGAGATGCGGCGGAAGGCAGAAACAGGGCATCGCCTGTCGTCACCCAATCAACACTTTCTTCCCTTCCACAGAGCGAGCACCCACATAATCGCATAGGCTATCACCGTGGAGAGGACAAAAGTCACGGCGAATTTCAAAGAGGCATGCAGCTCTCCATAAGACAGGTTGCTCATCAGCAAGGAATGGAGCGGCATGTGAAACAGCCAGATGTACAGCGACAGCTTTCCCAAAAAAACACCCCCTATTTTCGCCGGGCGGAAACGATAGAGCAGCAGGGATACAAAGAGGACAAGGCAAAAAGCCCTCCCGACGTTGACGGCACGAATACCATCAATGTCGTACCATGAAAACGGGAAAAAGACAATCGCGCACAGAGCTACCAACAGATAAGCCATTTTTTTGTATTTTTGATCCCTCAAGACAGAACAATAGACAAATCCGAAAATATAGTAGGGTGTGAACATCAGTGTCCGCAGCAATGGCACGCAGCCCCAAACTCGGGTCAACACACCGGGGAAGCCCAAATGAGATGCCGCGACGGGAATCAACATGCAGCCAATGGCAATCCCACATTGAACCGGCACGACAAAGCGCTCCGAAATTCGGTGTTGACACAGCCACATCACGGGGAAAGCAACAAACACTAAAAACGTGTAACAAAAAGCATACCACCAACTATCAGCGAGGGCATTGGGAAACAGCGGAATCAAGGTCTCCAAAAAAACCCTGCATGACACATGAAGCAATGGAGCACACACAAGCAAGCACAAAAGATAGCGTCGGTAAAAACGTTGATACTGTTTGGCTACTCCCCTCATCGAATCCCGAAAACACCTATCCTCCGACTTCAAAGCCTGAGCATACCCCGTCACCAACGCAAATATCGCCACACAGCTCGCGCCCCTGATAGGCAAATACGTCCCGGCCAAATGATAATACACCATCAGCAACACTGCCACTCCTTTCAGGAACTGGGATAACTGAAGCGAAATACGGAGATCCACCATAGAGCGGAAGAGCATACAGCCTTGAGCATGCTGTATGCAAGCCTTTTTAGCCCCGACATTCTCTTTTTTTGATATTCAATAGACAATGAGTCATTGTTCTAGGCTGTAGGTCCTATGTCCCGGCAAAGAGATTCACAAGCCCCCCGTTTTGCCTCAAAATAAAAGCGCACCGAAAGGGGGTGTTGCCTCAAAA
>JBJEVL010000046.1:0-17441 GCA_051884335.1 Akkermansia sp.
TCGGCGGCCTGATGAACGGGGCCCAGGTTTCCGTGGCTGTGGCCGGAACGCTGGAATCTCGGAACGGTTCGGTGTCCCTGCGCAGCACGGATGCGTCTTCGGCGGTGAGCGGCACGGTGAAGGCGGCTCAGGACATCACGACGGACGGTACGCTGGCGCTGAACGGCGCTGAGCTGACGGCCGGGCAGAAGGTGACACTCGGCGGCACCGTGAGTGCGACGCGGACGACCCTGACGGCGGCGAACGGCATTGCCGTGAACGGCACGCTCAAGGCCGGCGCGGGTACGACGCTGAACGGCACGGTTTCCGGCGCCGGTAGCATCGAGAAGAGCGGCAGCGATGCGCTGGTGCTGGCTGATGGCTCTTCCGTCGGCAGTCTGGCGATGAGCGATGGTTCGACGCTGGATATTGCCGGCGATGCCAAGGGCACGCTGCGTGTCAATAGCGCGAGCTTCGGCAACGATACCGCGCTGCGCGTGAGCTCGGATCTGACGGCCGGGGGCACGGATGTGCTGCGGGCCGGCACGGTGAACGGCGGTGGGGCGACGGTTCAGCTGGCTTCCGTGGGGAACATCCGCGAGGCGGCTGTGGCCGACCAGACCCGACTGACGGTCATCGACGGCGCGGTGCTCACGGGCTTCAACGCCGATGTGGAGCACTCGCTCGACACGCTGAATGCCCACATGGACGGCGGCGATGTAGTGCTTTCCAAGAACTACAAGGGCGCTTCCAAGAACCACAATCAGAGCCAGACGGCCGATGCCCTCAGCAGCATCAACAAGACTTCGGTGGCCGGGACGCAGCTGGGCGCGGTGCTGGATGCGCTGGCCCATACCCGCAGCGAGGCAGATGCCCTGAAGGCGCTGGACACGCTGAGCGGTCGCGGCTTGGCCGGGGCTCAGAAGATTGTGGCCGACGAGACGCACGAGCACGTGCAGACCATGCGCTCGACGCTCGCCGCGGCCAATGCCGGGCTGAAGCATCGCTTTGCCCCGGACGGCTCGATCATCCCCTGTCTGAGCTCGAATGCAGTGACGGCGTCGATGACGGCCGGGCACTCGGATGTCTCGGATAACGGCAACAGCGGCAAGTACACCCGCAACAGCACCGGCGCCATGGTGGCGCTCGCCCATGCGATCAACTCGCACTGGTCTTTCGGTGCCGATGTGGCTTACAGCCGCGGTGATGCCGATTGCGCCGAGACGAGCTTCACCAGCGACACGATCTTTGCCGACGTGGCCATCATGTACCGCAACCTCCGCTTCGCGCAGATGGCGTCCCTGGGTGTTGCGTTCGTCAACATGGACACGGAGCGCACACTCGGCGTGCGCGCCGCCGGTCACGACTATGCCGGCAAGGCCGAAGGCTCCACCACGGGCACGGCGGTCACCTTCTCCTACGAGGCTACATATGACCTCATTGCGAGCGAGGAGACGACGACCGGAACCCGCACCGGACGCGCCAAGCACCTGCTCAGCTCGGTTGTTCAGGCCGATGCGGTGTACGCATCGATTGACGACCTGACGGAGAACGGTACCGGGAACGCCGGGCTGAAGGCGGAGTTCGATGATGTGGCCGCTCTGACGGCGGGTGTCGGTGCCCGCTACACCTACAACTTCGGTGAGGAAACCAATCCCGGTTACCTGAACTTCGAGGTCATGGGTGTTGTGAACGCCGGCGATTCGACGCCCAAGGTCAACAACAGCTTCATCGGCGGCTCCCCCATGTTCGCCGTTGAAGGGCCGGAATCCGGCAATGCCGGGCTTCGTCTCAATGCCAGCGCTTTGGCTCCGATCAGCGATGAATGGGCTGTGTTCGGTACGGTGACCTCCGAGTTCCGTGCAGACCAGACCTTCGTCGGTGGTTCCGTGGGTCTGAAGTGCGAGTTCTAACTCCACCCACCCGTCGGGGTTATCCCCGGCGGGTGGTTCTTCCCTCTCCGGCGCAGTGCCGCTCCCTCACCGGGCGGCACTGCGTTTGTTTTCCCGGGGAAAAGCCCGCGGGCATCCCCCGCCGTCCTTAGCCGCCCGCGCACCGCCTGCTGCCGACAAGGCTCCGGGAGAGGAAATTCTTTCTTTCGCCACGCGTCATCTCGAAAAAATAGTTGTTTTTTGCTTGACCCGACTACAAGCAAACGATATACTCCTCTCGTCTACGGAGGCAGACGTAAAATGGCTTCCAAGGCGCGAAAGCGCCTTATTCATAGGGTAGTTGGGCACCCGGGGGCTTCGGCCCCCGGGTGACTTCCTTTTCAGGATCGCGAGGGGAGCTTCCGGCATGCAGTTTTCGCTTCAGCGGCTACCCATGACATATTTTGTGCTTGCCAAGAGCGCGGATGCTTTTTATATTCCCCTCCGATGAGCGTTTTCCCCCACAGCACACCAACCAAGCAGGAGGCTTGGAGCTGGCGACTGTCCTGACTTTTTGGGAAGCCTCACCGCGTGCCCCCGGTGGCGCGCATTCTTCATTCACACGCATTTTTCTGCTGCCTCGGCTTCCCCGCAAGCCGAGGTTTTTTCTTTTCACCTCAATACTCAGACCATGCAAACACTCGATCATCTGACACGCCCCGGCTATTTCGGTGCCTACGGCGGTCGCTATGTTCCCGAAATCCTCATGCCGCCGCTGACGGAGCTGGAGGAGGCCATCGCCGACATCATGCCGAGCGCGGCGTTCCGCGAGCGCTATGAGGAGCTCCTGCACGATTACTGCGGGCGCGAGACCCCCCTCACCCTCTGTGACAATCTGAGCCGCGAGCTGGGCTTTGAGCTCTACCTCAAGCGCGAGGATCTGCTGCACACGGGCGCGCACAAAATCAACAACGCTATCGGCCAGGCGCTCCTGGCCAAGATGATGGGTAAGACCCACGTCATCGCCGAGACCGGGGCGGGACAGCACGGCGTGGCGACGGCGACCGCCGCCGCCAAGTTCGGGCTGCGCTGCACGGTGTTCATGGGCGCCAAGGACGTGGAGCGCCAGGCGCCCAATGTGCAGCGCATGAAACTCATGGGCGCCACGGTGGTGCCCGTCCGCAACGGCTCCTGCACCCTCAAGGATGCCATCAACGAGGCGCTGCGCTACTGGATTTCGCACCAGCACGACACGCTCTACGTCTTCGGCACGGCGGCGGGTCCCCACCCCTTCCCCACCCTGGTGCGCGAGCTTCAAAAGGTCATCGGCACCGAGGCGCGTCGACAAATGCTCGACCGCACGGGGCAGCTTCCCGACTATGTGGTAGCGGCGGTGGGCGGCGGCTCGAACGCCATCGGCATGCTCTACCCCTTTGTGCCCGACAGCGCGGTGAAGCTCATCGGCGTGGAGGCGGGCGGCACGGGCGAACCCGGTTGCGAGAACTCCGCCGCGATCAACCTCGGTCGTCCGGGTATCCTGCACGGCGAGTACACCATGCTGCTGCAGGACGCCGACGGGCAGATTGAAGAGTCATCCTCGATTTCCGCCGGTTTGGATTACCCCGGCGTCGGCCCCGAGCATGTGTACCTGCACAGCATCGGTCGCGTGCACTACGGCGTTGCCTACGACCGCGAGGCGCTGGAGGCTTTTGAGCGCCTGTCGCGCAGCGAGGGCATCATCCCCGCGCTGGAGAGCAGCCACGCGCTCGCCTGGGTGTTCTCCCACGCCGCCGAAATTCCCGCCGGCAGCCGCGTGCTGGTCAACCTTTCCGGGCGGGGCGACAAGGATCTCGCCCACGCCCTGCACTACATCACCCTCGATTGAATTTTCTCTCCGCTATGAAAGAAACCATCCTGAAAGCCCACGCCGAGGGGCGCTACGCCCTCATCCCCTACATCACCGTCGGCTATCCCGAGCCGGCGCGCTTCCGGGAGACCCTGCTGGCCATCGACGCCGCCGGTGCCGACATCATCGAACTGGGCATCCCCTTCTCCGACCCTGTGGCTGACGGACCCGTCATCGAGGCTGCCGGGCGCAAGGCTCTGGCCGATGGCGTTACCCTGCGCGGCACGTTGGCGGATCTGCGCGCCCTGCGGAGCCGGCTGCACGCAAAAATCGTGCTCATGGGCTACGCCAACCCCTTCCTGCAATACGGCTTGGAGCAGCTGGCCGCCGATGCGCGCGAGGCGGGGGTGTCGGGCTTCATCATTCCCGACATGCCGCTGGAGGAAACCCCGGAGTTCCGCGCGGCGTTCGACCGCGAGGGGCTGGCGCTCATCACCCTCGTGGGGCAGAACACCACGGAGGAGCGCATGCGCCAGTACGCCCCCTACAGCAAGGAATACGTGTATGTGGTCTCGGTGCTGGGCACCACGGGCAGCCGAAATGAGCATGTGGAGAGCATCGCCGAGACGATGCGCCGCGCCCGCCGCGCCTTCCCCGGCGTGCCGCTGGCGCTGGGCTTCGGGCTGCACAGCCCCGAGCAGCTGGACGTGCTGCCGGAGGACGCCCGCCCCGATGCCGCCATCTTCGGCACCGCCCTGCTGCGCCACATTGCCGAGGGACAGCCCGTTGCTGCATTTTTCTCTGCATGGCGGCGCCCCTAATCCCCGCCTCACCGGGCTCCGCCGATGCCATGCGGCGGAGCCCGGTTCGCGTGAAAATGCGAAGTAGACTCTAGGTGTTTGCTTGACCTCGGGAGCACTCTCTGCTACCATTCCCAAAACGCGTTCTGCAACATGAGTACGGTGGTCGTCGAAGGAGCGGAGAATATCCGAAAACCGGCTTTTTACATTCCCAATCGCCTCAGCATCGCGAGCGGTCGGGAACTTTACCACCTGCTCGACCGCAAGGTCTGCTTCCATGTGGCAAGCCACTTTCAGCCCGCGCCGGACATCATGGCGTATCTCGAGAGTAAGAAGGTGCACATCGAGTACTTCGACTTCCGCCACACCACGCCGCGCCGCGTCCGCGAACAGATTTGGGAGCAGATGGAGGCGGGTAACAGCGTCATCTTTCTGCCCGGCACCATTGCGCGCACCAAGAATGCGCTGGCGGATCTGCCCTCTCCCTTTCTGCGCGAGCTGGCTCGCCTGCACATCTCGCCCATCCCCATCTTCCTTTCCCGCAGCGGCGAGGAGCTCGGGCAGCTCTGCACGGAGGACGAGGAGGCCGAGGAGCACCTCTGCATCCTGCCCAAGCTCAAGCCCGGCGTGCTGACCGGGGAGCGCCTCTTCTCCGCCTGGATGGAGAAGAGCGCCGAGCTGTACTCGCGCCACCCCAAGCTCTCCGGCAGCGTCGCCACGGCGCTGGTGCGCGCGCTCAAGGCCAACACGGGCGTGGCCGTGGCCGACGGAGTGAGCGGCAAGCGCTACTCCGGCCCCATGCTGCTGGGCATGGCCATCACGCTGGCGCGCCACCTGCAGCGCCACAAGATGAAGCGCGTGGGGGTTATTCTCCCCCCGAGCCCGGAGGCCTGTGTCGCCGTGCTGGCGGGGCTGCTGGCGGGTGCGACGCCGGTCATGATCAACTACACGGCCTCGCGCAGCACCTTCGAGAGCATCGTGCGGCAAACGGGCATCGAGTGGTTCCTCTCCTCGCAGGCGTTCATGCAGAAGCATGCCGGCTTCTGCTGGCCGGAGGACGACCGCATCTATCTGGTGGACGAGCTGGTGCACCGCCGCATGCAGCGCCACCTGCTCACCGTGAGCGCGCGCGTCTCGCGCATCATCCCCGCCGAGTTCATCTGCAAGCGCTTCCGCACGGAGGAGCGCCGAGGCGATGACGAAGCCGTCCTGCTCTTCACCAGCGGCTCCAGCGGCGAGCCCAAGGGGGTGCCGCTGACGCACCGCATGCTGCTGGCCAACATCTCCCAGCTCTCGGCTCGGCTCTGCCTGAACGAGGAGCGCTTCCTCGGCAACCTGCCCGTCTTTCACAGCTTCGGGCTCACGGCGCAGCTCTTCCTGCCCCTGCTCAACCGCCAGCCGCTCTTCACCTACCCCAACCCCACGGACGCCCGCAACCTCTGCGAGCTGATCCGCAGCGAAAAACTCTCCTTCCTCTGCGCCACCCCCACCTTTGCCCGCGCCATGCTGCGCCGCGCCGAGGTCGGCACCTTTGCCAGCGTGCGCTACTTCATCGTCGGCGCCGAGAAGTTGCAGCCCGATCTGGACGCCGAGTTCCGCGAGCGCCACGGCGTGCAGCTGCTGGAGGCCTACGGGCTCACGGAGACCGCCCCCGTCTGCACCATGAATCTGCCCGATGCGCCCCTGATTGAAGGCTGCGATTTCTATATCCCCGGGCATGTGCCGGGCACGATCGGCGCGCTGCTGCCCGGGGTGGCCGTCCGCATCACCGATGTGAACGACGACAGCCGCGAGCTCGCCATCACCCAGCAGGGCATGCTTTGGTTCAAGGGCAGCAATGTGTTCCGCGGCTATCTCGACCGCCCCGAGCTGAGCCAAAGCGTGCTGCGCGACGGCTGGTTCAAGAGCGGCGACATCGGCCAGGTGGATCTCAACGGCTTTATCCGGCTCGGCGGGCGACTCTCGCGCTTCTCCAAAATCGGCGGCGAGATGGTGCCGCATGTCGTGGTGGAGGAGGTGCTCACGCGCGTGCTGCATTTGGATGCCTCTGCCGGGGCGCCGCAGATCGCCATCATGGGCGTGAGCGATGAGCGCAAGGGCGAGGTGCTGGTGCTCGTCTCCACCCTGCCCGAACACCAGCGCTACTCGGCGGAAAAAGACAACCTCAACCGCCTGCAGCAGGCCATGCTCGCCGAGCGCGTGCCCAACCTCTGGGTGCCGCGCCACATCGTCCCCGTCGAGGCCATCCCCGTGCTCGGCACGGGCAAGATGGACCTGTGCAGCTGCAAGAAACTGGTGGAGGAAACGCTCTCGCTGCGCTGCATCTGAGCATGCTGCGGCTGCCGGATGTTATCCCCGCCGGGGTAGCGGAAACGCGCTCGCGGCGCTGCCCCTGAGCCGGCGGCGGCAGAAAACTGCCTTGCGCGTGCAAAAAAGGCTTGCGGAGCGGGGGCGAACACGCTACAATCGCCCGTCGCTTTCCGCGCGGTGGCATACAGGCGCCCGCTAACCACCGTTCAAGGGCCTCAGAGGAAAGCTCAACACGAAACCTAAACCATATACAATGAGTATTTCTGAACTGGAAGCTCTGATTGATTCCAAGCTTCCGTCTTTCCGCAAGGGTGATATCGTCCCCGGCACCATCCTTGAAATCCGCCCCCAAGTCGTCCTCGTGGACATCGGCTACAAGTCCGAGGGTGTCATCCCCGTCTCCGAGTTTGAAGACGAAGACATCGAGGTGGGCGATTCCGTGGAGGTTCTCATCGAGAGCCTTGAGAACGAAGAGGGTCTGGTCGTCCTCTCCAAGGAAAAGGCCGCCCACAAGCAGAACTGGGACAAGATTGTGGCCGTTTACAAGGACGGCGGCCTCGTCAAGGGCAAGGTCAAGAGCGTCGTCAAGGGCGGTCTCATGGTCAACGTGGGTGTCGAGGCGTTCCTGCCCGGCTCGCAGGTGGACATCATCCCCCCGAAAGATCTCAACGAATTTGTCGGCAAGATTTACGAGTTCAAGATTGTCAAGGTCAACGACGAGCGCAAGAACATCGTGCTCTCCCGCCGCGAGGTCATCGAGGCCGAGCGCAGCGAGCAGCGCCAGCGCTTCCTCGAGACGGTCAACATCGGCGACAAGGTGACGGGCACCGTCAAGAACATCACCGACTTCGGCGCCTTCGTCGACCTCTCCGGCATGGACGGCCTGCTGCACATCACCGACATGAGCTGGGGCCGCGTCAACCACCCCTCCGAGGTGCTGCACATCGGCCAGGAGCTCACCGTGCTCATCCTCGACGTCGATCGCGAGAAGGAGCGCGTCTCCCTCGGTCTCAAGCAGCTCTCCAACAACCCCTGGGCCGACATCGAGCAGAAATACCCCATCGGTTCCCGCGTCAAGGGCCGCGTCACCAAGCTGCTGGCCTATGGCGCCTTCGTGGAGCTGGAGAAGGGTGTGGAGGGTCTCGTGCACGTTTCCGAGCTCTCTTGGACCAAGCGCATCACCCGCCCCAGCGATGTCCTCTCCCTCGATCAGGAAATCGAGGCCGTGGTGCTCAACATCTCCGTGGCCGAGCAGAAGATTTCCCTCGGCATCCGTCAGCTCGACGAGAACCCCTGGGATGCCATCGAGACCCGCTTCCCCGTGGGTACGGTTATCTCCGGCGCTGTTCGCAATCTGACCCCCTACGGCGCGTTTGTGGCGCTGGAGGAGGGCATCGACGGCATGATCCACGTCTCCGACATGAGCTGGACGCGCAAGATCAACCACCCCTCCGAGGTGCTCAAGAAGGGCGATGTGGTCGAGGCTCGCGTGCTCAACATCGACAAGGAGAACCAGCGCGTCTCCCTCGGCATCAAGCAGCTTGAGTCCGACCCCTGGGAGTCCATCGACAGCCGCTTCAAGGTGGGCGACCTCGTCTCCGGCACCGTGGCGAAGATTGCCTCCTTCGGCGCCTTCGTCAACCTCGACGGCGACATCGACGGTCTCATCCACATCTCCCAGCTTTCCGAGGAGCACGTGGAGCGCGTCAAGGACGTCATCAAGGTGGGCGATGCCATCAAGGCTCGCGTCATCAAGGTGGACAAGGTCGAGCGCCGCATCGGTCTTTCCATCAAGGCCGTCAACTACGATCCCGAGCAGCTGCGCCGCGAGACGGCCGCCTTCGAGACCGTCCGCGCCGGCGACATGGTGGGTCTGGAGCAGGCCTTCAACCTCGCTGCCCTGCAGTCCGAGGAGTGGTCCCCCTCCGACAAGTAAGACGCACGAACATCACCACTTCACGCCCCGCCGCAGGCAACTGCGGCGGGCGTTTTGCGTTTCCCGTTCCGGTCGCGGAGATCCCGTCGGTCGCGCTGCTCCCGCCGGGAGCGCTTTTCTCGGTGGGCTGTGGGTCGGGAACAAGGAGCGGCCGCTCATCCCGGGGGCTAAACCACACCGATGGGTGCGACCGCCCCGCCCCCATCCCCCTTCGGCAGCGTGCGCCATTCCTTGCCGTCCATCTGCCGTGATGCGTTCTTGACAAACAGCGCGGGGGACAGTACCCTAGCCGCCGACATGAGCAGCTTGGCGCGCGAGACGGTGTTCGGGGTTCCTCTGGTGGCAGCTTCGTTTGAGGAAGCTGTCCCGGCGCTGCTTGCGATCGCGGAAAGTCCCCGCCGCCCCCTGCTCATCGCCCACGCGGATGTGCATGTGCTCACCCGCATGCTCCGCGATGCAGACTATGGGCGCGGCATGCAGGGCTTCGATTACATCTGCCCCGACGGCATGCCGCTGGTGTGGATTCTGCGCCGCAAGGGAGCCGCCGCAGCGCAGCGCCTGTACGGCTCGGCCATGATGGAGCAGATGTGGCAGCAGGGCGCGGCGCGGGGGCTGCGCCATTTCCTGCTCGGCAGCACGGAGAGCACCTGCGCCCGCTTGCAGGAGCGCCTGTGCGCCCGCTTTCCGGGCGCCATCGTTGCCGGGCACTACTGCCCGCCCATGCCCCCCTGGCCCGAGGGCGAAGATGAACGCATGCTCGCCGCGCTGCGCGACAGCGGGGCGGACTGCGTGTGGGTGGGGCTGGGCTGCCCGCGGCAAGAGCGCTGGCTGTTCACGCACCGCGATGCCCTGCCCCCCGCACTCTATTTTGCCGTGGGGGCGGCCTTCGACTTCCACGCGGGGATGGTGCGCCAAGCCCCGGAGTGGATGCGCAACCACGGCTTGGAGTGGCTCTACCGCATTTTCCGCGAGCCGCGCCGCCTGCTGCGCCGCTACCTGGTGCACAACTCGCTGTTCCTGTGGTACTGCCTGACGCGCCGCTTCTGAGCGCGCGCAGCGAGCCGATTCCTCCGCACCCTGCGGCGATACGACAATCCTCCCCCATACACAAAAAATCCCCCTCCCCAAACGTCGCCCGGGGAGGGGGATCTTTCCCGGCAGAGGCATGCGGCTAAAAAACACAAAATACCGCACGCTCTGCGCAAGGAAAGGGTGCGCTGGTTTTCCCCTGTTGCCGGGAGAAAGCGTATCGTGCTCTCAATCATTGGCAACGAAATCTGCACGCCAAAATCAACAGAAATCCGAAAATCGCGAAAATCTTTTTCAGCTTGTTGCGTTGTTGACCTTGGCGCCGCGTGGGGAAGGCATAGCCGCACGCCCGGGCCCGAGCCCGCCCCCCGGCAGTATTCCGCCGACAGCGGCGCTTTTTCGCGGGCGATGGCGCATTATCGCCTTGCAATGCGAAACAAAAGACCTATAATGCCGCCGACGCCTGAATTGCCATGAGCGAGACTCTTGCCGAAAAAGCCCTGTTGTACCACGAGACCCCCCGTCCGGGCAAGCTCGAGGTGTTGCCCTGCAAATCCTGTTTTTCGATTGACGACCTGACGGTGGCCTACTCCCCGGGTGTGGCAGTTCCCTGTTTGGAGATTGCCGCCGACAGCTCCAAGGCCGCGCGCTACACCAACCGCAACAATCTGGTGGGCGTCATCAGCAACGGCACGGCGGTGTTGGGGCTGGGCAACATCGGCGCGCAGGCGTCCAAGCCCGTGATGGAGGGCAAGGGGCTGCTCTTCAAGATTTATGCCGATGTCGATGTGTTCGACATTGAGCTCGACATCAAGAAGCCCGAGACGCTCATCGAGGTCATCAAGACGATGGAGCCCACCTTCGGCGCCATCAATTTGGAGGACATCAAGGCGCCCGAGTGCTTCATCGTGGAGCAGCGCCTGCGCGAGGAGATGAATATCCCCGTGTTCCACGACGACCAGCACGGCACGGCCGTCATCTCGGGCGCAGCGCTGCTCAACGGCGCGCACCTGACGGGGCGCCTGCTGCAGGACATGCGCTGCGTGGTTTCCGGCGCGGGCGCGGCGGGCATTGCCTGCGCCAAGTTCTACATGGCGCTCGGCGTGCGCCGCGAAAATATTTTCATGTTCGACTCCAAGGGGCTCATCCACACCGGGCGCTTGGATCTGCATCCCACCAAGGCCATGTTCGCCCAGAGCGAGGACTGCACCATGGAGGTGGCGCTGCAAGGGGCGGATATTTTCCTGGGGCTGTCCAAGAAGGGGATTCTCAAGCCCGAGATGGTCAAGAGCATGGCGCCCAACCCCATCATCTTCGCCTGCGCCAACCCCGACCCCGAAATCACCTACGAGGAGGCCAAGGCTGCCCGCCCCGACTGCATCATGGGCAGCGGCCGCAGCGACTGGCCCAACCAGGTCAACAACGTGAGCTGCTTCCCCTACATGTTCCGCGCCGCGCTGGACATGCACGCCACCTGCATCAACGAGGCCATGAAGATTGCCGCCGCCCGCGCGCTGGCCGATCTGGCCCGCCAGCCCGTCCCGCAGGAGGTGGTGGAGGCCAACGGCGGCGTTCCGCTGAGCTTCGGGCACGACTATGTGATTCCCAAACCCTTTGACCCGCGCATGATCGAGTACCTCTGTCCGGCGATTGCGCAGGCCGCCGTCATCTCCGGCGTGGCGCAGCGCCCCCTGCCCGACACCGCCGCCTACACCGCCGAGCTCAAGGCGCGCGTGGCCAAGGTGCGCGAGCGCACGCATGCGCTGGTGGACAGCTACCGCAGCTGAGGGCGCACACACCCCTTCTTCTTTCGCACCGCATGACGGCTTCTGCCTGTCATGCGGTGTTTTGCTGACGGGCTTTGCCCTTGCATTCGCCGGGCGCTTTTGCTACCTTGCGCCGCGTATGGCTACTGACAAGAACATCACGATGACCACGAGCAAGGGGGATATTCACCTGACGGTGTTTGCCTCCAAAACGCCCATGACGGCGGCCAGCTTCCTCAACCTCGCCAAGCGGGGCTACTACGACGGGCTGACCTTCCATCGCGTGATTGCCGATTTCATGATTCAGGGCGGCGACCCCACGGGGACGGGTTGCGGCGGTCCCGGCTATCAGTTTGACGACGAATGCCGCCCCGACCTGCGCTTCAGCAAGCCCGGTCTGCTGGCCATGGCCAATGCCGGGCGCACCTGGACCGGCCAGGGCACCAACGGCTCGCAGTTCTTCATCACCCATGTGCCCACCGACTGGCTCAACGGCAAGCACACCATCTTCGGCGAGGTGCAGGGCGAGGCCGATCAGCAGGTCGTCAACGCCATTCGCCAGGGCGACACCATCGTCTCCATCACCATCCACGACGATTGCAGCGACCTCTTTGCCGAGCAGGCGCGCAACATCGAGCGCTGGAACAGCAAGCTCTGAGCACTCGGGCTGCCCCCATGGAATTCGCTGTCCGCGACCTGCACATCGAGTTCGGAGCGCGCGTCCTGTTCGACGCGCTCTCCTTTGTCGTGGAGCGCGGCGAGCGCATTGCCTTTGCCGGGCAGAACGGCGCGGGCAAATCCACGCTGATGAAGTGCATCGTGGGTGCCATGGAGCCCGACCGGGGGCAGATTCTGCTGCCCAAGCACACCAAGGTCGGCTACCTGCCCCAGGACGGCATCCATATCTCCGGCACGGCGTTGCTGGAGGAGGTGCTGAGCAGCGTGGGCAAGCTCACGGAGTTGCAGACCAGGGTCGATGAGCTCTCCGCCGAGCTGCAGCAGCTCGACCCCGAGAGCAGCGCCTACCGCGACACGCTCGAGGAAATCGGGCGGCTGGAGCTGATTCTGCACGACCGCGATGCGGTCTCCCTGCGCCCGCGCGCCGAATCCATCCTTCGCGGGCTCGGCTTTGCGGATGCGGATTTTGCGCGTGACTGCGGCGAGTTCTCGGGCGGTTGGCAGATGCGCATTGCGCTGGTCAAGCTCCTGCTGCAGGAGCCCGAGGTGCTGCTGCTGGACGAGCCGACCAACCACCTCGACCTGCAGAGCCAGCGCTGGCTGGAGCAGAGCCTCAAGAGCTACCGCGGCGCCATCTGCATCATCAGCCACGACATCGCCCTGCTCGACAACCTCGTCTCGCGCACCATCGCCTTCCACCACGGGCGAGCCGAGGAATACGCCGGCAATTTCTCCTTCTACCTGCGCGAAAGCAAGGCGCGCAAGGAGGCGCTGCTGCGCCAGGCCAAGGCCCAGCAACGCGAAATCGCCAAGACGCAGGAGTTTATCGACCGCTTCCGCGCCAAGGCCACCAAGGCCACGCAGGTGCAAAGCCGCATCAAGCAGTTGGAGAAGGTCGAGCTCATCGAGGTGGAGGATGATGATGCCGTGATGAATTTCCACTTTCCGCCCCCTCCCCCCGGCGGGCATGTGGTGGTGCGGCTCGACAAAGCGAGCAAGGCCTACGGCCCCATCGTGCTGCTGCGCGACTACGATTTCATGGTCGGCAAGGGCGATCGCATCGCCATCGTGGGCGTCAACGGCAGCGGCAAATCCACCTTCACCCGCCTCATCTCCGGCACCGAGCCGCCCGACAGCGGCGAGCTGAGCTTCGGCAGCCACACCGAGGTCGCCTTCTTTTCCCAGACCCACGCCGATGTGCTGGACGACAACCTGACCGTTCTGGAATGCGTGGAGGCGGCCGCCGGGCGCGAGACCCGCCCGCTGGTACGCAACATTCTGGGCTGCTTCCTCTTCCGGGGGGATGACGTGTTCAAGAAAATCGGCGTTCTCTCCGGCGGCGAGCGCTCGCGCGTGGCGCTGGTCTGCATGTTGCTCAAACCCGCCAACTTCCTCATCATGGACGAGCCGACCAACCACCTCGACTTCCAAAGTCAGGAGGTCTTGCAGCGCGCGCTGGCCGAGTACCCCGGTTCCTACTGCATCGTCTCGCACAATCGTCAATTTCTCGACCCCATCGTCAACAAAGTGCTGGAGTTCCGCCCGGGGCACGCGCCGCGCCTCTTCTACGGCAACGTGTCGCAGTACCTCGAAAGCGCCGAGGCCGAGGAACGCCGCAACAGCGCTGCCGCCCCGGCAGCGGCAGCCGCCGTCACGCCGCAGGAAGGCAACCGCCGCGAAGCACGCCGCGCCCGAGCCCAAGCGCGCGAGTGGCGCGCCAAAATCATCCGCCCGCTCGAGCGCGAGCTGGAGCAGGTCGAGAGCGACATCGCCGCACGCGATGCAGAGAAAGAACGCATCACGGCCGAGCTGAGCAAACCCGAAAACATGAGCGACAACCAAACGCTCATGGAGCTCACCCAACGCTATCGCCAACTCGAGGCCGAGAGCGAGGCTCTCTACACGCGCTGGGAGGAGCTCTCGCTCGACATCGAGCGCAAAACCGCCGAATTCGAGCAGGAAGCCGGCGGCGAGACTGACTAATTGTGTCATAACAGAGCAAAACCACTTGCTCTTCGAGCGGCGATATGCTATATATGTCCCGCTTTTTCTGTTAGCCACTTGACAGAAAGTGTAATGGGTGGGGTATACCCACCGGATTTCATTCTTCTCTACCATGTCGACCCCCAAGAAGAGCTCAACGTCCTCTGCCCCCGCCAAAAAGCCCTCCGAAACCAAGGCTGAAAAGAAAGCATCCAAGCAATCCAAGACGCCCCCGACAACAGCCAAGGAATCGGCTGAACAGGAGCCCTCAGCGGTCGCCAAAGCACCCGGCAAGGCAGCGGCAGGGAAAAAGCCCTCCACCGCGCCGAAGAAGAGTACGCCCAAGGCGAAGAAAGCGCCTGCGAGCTCCCCGCAACCCGCTCCGCAGGAGGCGGTGCCGCAGCAGACATCCCCTGACCTTCCCGCCGAAGCCAAGCACGAGTCCAAAAAACGCCGCCGCGCTTCGTTCAACCTGCGGGTGACCAACCAGCAGCTCTCGGAGTTCTTCCAGGAGGATAACACCCTCAAAACGGCCTTCAAAGCTCTCTTGGCCATCGCCAAGAAGAACAACGGCTATGTCACCGATGAGGACATCGCCAACTCCCTGCCGCCGGACATGACGGAGGACGAGGATCAGAACCGCCTCTTTGAGCATCTGCACGAAATCGGTGTTGAGGTGCGCGATGAGGCCTTCTCGCCGACCCCGCTGAGCAGCCTGGAAATCAAGGCGAGCGGGGGCAACATCGTCAACACCCCCGAGGTGCAGGAAAAAATCAAGGAGTTGGTGCGTTTGGCGCAGGAGCACGGCTACCTGACCTACGACGACATCAACGATGTCCTGCCCCACGATGTCATCGACCCGGCTGACCACGAGGAAATCATGGAGCGTCTGCGCGGGATGCAGTTCGACATCATCGATGCCTCCGATGTCGATTCCTACAGCGACCGCCAGCGCATGACGGACACGGGCGAGGAGGACGAGGCCGAAAAACTGGAGGCCAAGATGGATATTCTGGACGACCCCGTGCGCATGTACCTCAAGCAAATGGGCTTGAAGGATCTGCTCTCGCGCCAGAAGGAGGTGGAGATTTCCCGCCGCATCGATCAGGCCGAGGAGCAGCTGCAAAAAAGCCTGCACCGCTTCGGCATGGTGGCGCATTTCTACTGCGACATGGCCGACAAAATCGTCAACAACGATGAGCGCTTTGATCGCGTGGTCGTCGACAAGAACATCGATCGCCGCGACAAGTACATCAAGGAGCTCAATCCCCTGATCGGCAAGGTGTTGCACCAGCACACCATCGTCTCCGGCGCCTACGCGCGGCTCAGCCGTGCCACGCGCACCAACAAGGGGGTGGAGAATGCGCGCGCCGAGTTCGAGACGCAGCTGAGCGAGCTGAGCGGCATGTACAGCGGATTCTCGTTCAAAAACAAGGTGTACGAAGATTTTGTCAAGCGCCTGCGCGAGCTGCGGCAGCGCATCGTCAAGATCCTGCGCCAGCGCGAGGCCGACCCCACCAACACCCGGGGGAACGACGCCCTCCGCGAATACGAGATGGAGCTTTGGATGCCCATTCCGCAGTTCTTGGACAACTACAAGACCATGCGCCAGAGCATGAAGGATGCTCAGGATGCCAAGCGCGAGATGATCGAGGCCAACCTGCGACTCGTCATCTCCATTGCCAAGAAGTACACCAACCGCGGCCTGGCGTTCCTCGACCTCATTCAGGAGGGCAACATGGGGCTGATGAAAGCCGTGGAGAAGTTTGAATACCGCCGCGGCTACAAGTTCTCCACCTACGCGACCTGGTGGATTCGCCAGGCCATCACGCGCTCCATTGCCGACCAAGCGCGCACCATCCGCATCCCTGTGCACATGATTGAGACCATCAACAAGCTCATGCGCGTGCAGAAAAAGCTGGTGCAGGATTTCGGTCGCGAACCCACGCCCGAGGAGATTTCCGCCGAATGCGGCATGCCGGTGGAGAAGGTGCGCAGCGTGCTCAAGATGGCTCAGCAGCCCATCTCCATGCAGCAGCCCGTCGGTGATTCCGATGACACATCCTTCGGCGACTTCCTCGAGGACAAGAGCGCGGAAAACCCGATGGACGGCGCCTCCTACAACTCCCTGCGCGACAAGATCGGCGATGTGCTCAACACGCTGTCTCCGCGCGAACGCGCCGTCATCGAACAACGCTTCGGCCTGCGCGACGGCAACCCCCGCACCCTCGAAGAGGTGGGGCGCCAATTCAACGTGACCCGCGAACGCATCCGCCAGATCGAGGCCAAGGCGCTGCGCAAGCTGCGCCACCCCACGCGCATCAGCAAAATCAAGGGCTACCTGCCCGATTCCGCCGAATCCTGACCCCGTATCGCGAGATACTCAGGAAGAGAGCCCAAGCCCCGTGTCCTGTCCCACGACAGGCGCGGGGCTTGGTGATATTCCTCCGCGCAAGACAGGGCTTGAGCTTGACCTCCCCCGGCACTTGGGCTAGAATGCGGCAACATCGTTTTCCCGCCCTGCACCTCACCACCCCATGCAGCCATGAGATACCTTTACCACCAAGGGGGCCGCAACCACGGCCCCGTGCGCTTTGAACAGCTCCAGCAGCTGGCCGAGGCGGGCACCATCGACAACATGACACCCGTTTTGGCCGAGGGTGCCGCTGCGTGGAGCCGCTGGCTCTTCATCAAGGAACAGCCGCCCGCCGAACAGGCACCCGCCGCCCCCGAGCCCGCCAAGGAGCCCCAAACGCCCAAGGCTGCCGCCGCAGCCCCCAAGCCCGGGAAACAGACGGTTCCCGCCCGCCCGACAGCGCCCGCCACCGCCGCCCCGACGAAGAAAAAGACGCCTGCCGCAGCGACAAGTCCGGCTCCGGCGGCAAAGGGAGCACCTGTTGCTGCGGGAGCTGCCGGCGACAAAACACCCGCTCCGGCGGCAGAATCCGCCCCGGCGGCGCAGCACCCGGAGGCTTCCTCCCGGGGGCGCCTGCTGTCCTATCTTCCCGCACTCATCGCCGTCCCGGTGCTGGGGCTCTGCCTCAGCGCCGCCGTTGTGTGGCAGCTGGAGGTGCACGACTTGCAGGGGCAGACCGAACAGCGCGCCGCCTATGCCCGGCAACAGGCCGAGCAGCGCCCCGAGCTCGGCAGTCTGCAACAGCAACTGCAGGAGCAGGAAGCCCAAAAGACGCAGCTTGCGGAAGAACTCGCCGCCAACACCGCCAAGCTCACCGAGCTGGTGGC
>JBJEVL010000047.1:0-3844 GCA_051884335.1 Akkermansia sp.
TGGCGACCTTCCTGACCGCCATGGTCGTGGCGCGGGAGTGGGAGCGCGGCACCATGGAGCAGCTGCTCACCACGCCCGTCACGCGCGGCGAATTCATCATCTCCAAGCTGCTGCCCTACTGGGTGCTGGGTATGGGGGCGCTCAGCGTCTGCATCCTCTGCACCCGCTGCCTCTTCGGCGTGCCGATGCGCGCGCCGCTGTGGGCGGTGGCGGGCGTGGGCGGGCTCTTCCTCCTCAGCGTGCTGTCCATGGGGCTGCTCATCTCCACCCTCGTGCGCAACCAGTACACCGCCTCGCTCCTCGCCATGGTGGCGAGCATCCTGCCGACCATGCTGCTCAGCGGGCTGATTTTTGAAATTTCCAGCATGCCCGCCGTCATCCGCGCCATCAGCTACTTCATCCCGGCGCGCTACCTGCTGCGCGCCTACACCACGCTCTTCCTGGCGGGACCGATGTGGCAGGTGCTGCTGCACCAGATCCTCTTCCTGGCCGTCTCAGCGCTGTTCTGGTGCTCGCTGGTGCCACTCGTCACCCCCAAGCGTCTCGACTGATGTTCTACCGCCTCTGCTCACTCATCATCAAGGAACTGCGCGAGCTGCTGGGCAGCCCCCGCAGTGCGGCGGTGCTGCTGGTGCCGGTGCTGGTGCAGTGCCTGCTCTTCCCCCACGCCGCTATCATCGACATCACGAGTTTCAGCGTGGCGCTGCTCGATGAGGACGGCGGTGCCCCCGCCGCCGAGCTGGTGCAGCGCATCGACGCCATGCCCTACACCACCGATCTGCGCCGTGCCGCCGGGCAGACGGAGATGCTGCAGCTGATCGATGCGCAGAAGGCGCTCGTGGCGCTGCGCATCCCCGCCGGGTGGTCGCGGCAGCTCGCGCGCGGCGAGGAGGCGCCGCTGCAAATCATCTGCGACGGGCGCTGCTCCAACAGCTCGCAGATTGCCGCCGGCTACCTCAGCGGCGTCATCGAGCTCTTTGCCGCCGAGCGGGGAGCCCCCGCGCCGCAGCTCAGCCTGCGGCACCTCTTCAACCCCAACCTGAGCCCCAAGTGGTTCATCCTGCCCTGCCTCATCGGGATGATCAGCATGCTCACCTCGCTCAACATCAGCTGCATGGCGATTGCGCGCGAGCGCGAAAACGGCACCTACGAACAACTCTGCGTCACCCCGCTGAGCGCGGGCGAAATCCTCATCGGCAAAATCATCCCCGCCTCCCTCATCGTGCTCGTGCAAAGCAGCATCATCGCCGCCGTGGCGATTCTGGGCTACGGCGTCCCCTGCACCGGCTCCCCCGCAGCCCTCTACACCGCCCTCCTCCTCTACTCCGTCGCTCTTTCCGGCGTGGGCTTTTCCATCTCCACCCTCTGCCGCACCCAGCAACAGGCCTTTGTGGGCATGTTTGTCTTTGTGCTGCCCGCCATTCTGCTCAGCGGATTCCTCGCGCCCGTGGAGAACATGCCCGAGCTGCTGCAAGGCGCCGCCCGCCTCGACCCGCTCTACTACATCTTCCTCATCTGCCGCGGCATCTTTCTGAAGGGCTACACGCTCGCCGACATCACGGGCTACCTCGGTGCCCTCGCGGGCATCGCCGTCGCCACCCTCGCCACAGCCTACGCCCTGCTGCGGCGCTGAGCCCCCGACGCGCAGCCCGGCTCTCCGGCGGCGCGGCGGCATGCGCGACCTCTCGCTTCGCGCGCGCTGCGGGGAAAAAATCGGCTTGATCATGGCGATCAAATCGGGTAATCTGTCCCCCCGGCCTACCCGCATGAATGGTCTGCAACTCTCCCCAACACTCTGCACATGAACACCCAGCCTTCTCCGGAAGCGCCTCCTGCGGCTCTCCCGCACGATCCCGCCCTCTGCATCCGCGCGCTCTACCGCGCGCTGTCTCTTCTGGCGGCGATGCACCACCGCCCGCAGCTCGCCGAACGCCTCCGAAAGGAAATGGAGGCGCTCGCGCCCGGCACCCGCGCCCTGCAACTGTCCCCCGAAGCGAACGAATGGTTGCGCGAGGAGCTCGTCAACTCCCTCACCGAATATCCCTCCACCCGTTGGAGGACGGCGAAGGCGTGGTTCCGCGAGCTGTCGACCACGGATGATCTTCGCGCGCTCCTGCACCCCATCCTCATCCGCTTTGTTCTCTCGACGGGGGATGCGGAGCTTCTTGAGGCGCTCGCGGCGGACGGATGCGACACCCTGCATCTCCGGGTCCGGAAGAAGGATCACGCCGTTCTCATGCTTGCGCTCCAGAAAGGGCATCTCGAGCTGGTCAAGGCGCTGATCGCTGCCGGGGCGGATCTCGACGCGAAGTCTCAGGACGGCGATCCTGCCTTGGTCGTTGCCGCACGATACGGGCATCCGGACTGCGTCAGGCTCCTTCTCGAAGCCGGTGCCGATCCCAACGCGAAGAATGATCCGTACGCCTATACCGCCTTGATCGCGGCTGCCCATGGAGGGCATACGGACTGCGTCAGGATTTTGCTCGATGCCGGTGCGGATCCCCACGCAACGAGTCATTCGCTCGCGTACACTGCCTTGATCGCCGCGGCAGGATGCGGGGAAGCGGATTGCGTCCGGGCGCTGCTCGACGCCGGCGTCGATCTGAACGTGCAGATTGACGATCAGGGGGATACCGCCTTGATCGCCGCGGCGGGGTGTGGGCATGCGGAGGCAGTCCGGGTTCTGCTCGATGCCGGCGCCGACCTGAACGCGACGGATAGGGACGGGCATACCGCCCTGATCGCGGCGGCCGGTTCGGGGAATCCGGACTGTGTCCGGGCGCTGCTCGCTGCCGGGGCAGATCCCAACGCGGCGAATCCGGAGGGTGGCTCCGCCCTGCTCTGCGCCGCCATTCAAGGGCATGCGGACTGTGTCCGAGCCCTGATCGACGCCGGCGTGGATCTCAACGCGAGGGATCCGGAGGGTAGCACCGCCCTGATCAAAGCCGCTAGAGGCGGTCATACGGTCTGTGTCCGCGCGCTGATTGACGCCGGCGCGGATCTCAACGCAAAGGACAAGACCGGCATTTCCGCCTTGATCGCCGCCGCAAGGGATGGGCATCAGGCTTGCGTCCAAGCTCTGATCGACGCCGGCGCAGATCTCGATGCGAGGAGTGATCAATACGGTTACACCGCCCTGATCGCCGCCGCAAGATATGGGAATACGGATTGCGTCAAGGCGCTGATCGCTGCGGGTGCGGATCTCAACGCGCGGATCGATGATGGCAGTGATCCCGGCATGCTCCGCACAGGCGCTGCGGGGCATCGGGCATGTGTCATGGCTCATACCGCCCTGATCGCCGCCGCAAGATACGGGTATTCGGACTGTGCCAGGGCACTGATCGCCGCCGGCGCGGATCTCAATGCCCGAGATACGGACGGGCGAACGGCCCTGATCCATGCCTCCATGATGGGGCATGTGGTTTGTGTCCAGTCTCTGATTGCCGCCGGCGCGGAGCTCAACACCCGGGATACGGATGGTCAAACCGCCCTGATCTATGCCGCCATGAAGGGGCATGCGGTTTGCGTCCGGTCTCTGATTGCCGCCGGCGCGGATCTCCATGTGCAGAGTGATCCGTACGAACCGATCGTCAATGCCGTCATGGAAAGGAATGCGCCTGGTGACAGGCGGCAAACCGCCCTGATCGCCGCCGCTAGCGAGGGGCACCCGGACTGCGTCACAGCCCTGATCGCTGCCGGCGCCGACCTGAACGCCCAAGATAGGGACGGTGATACCGCCTTGATTGCGGCTGCTACTTGGGGTCACCCGGACTGTGTCAAGGTGCTGATCGCTGCCGGGGCCGAGCTCGATGCAAGGGATCAGGACTGTATTACTGCCCTGACC
>JBJEVL010000048.1:0-3834 GCA_051884335.1 Akkermansia sp.
GTCGCCGCGGGCCACATACTCCACAACGATGGTCTTGTTCATCTTGGTGGAGACAACAACGCCGACGCGGGTCTTACGAAGGCCCTGGGGCTTGGTCGTAGTAGTTTCTTCGCTCATTTTCTAAGTCCTTGGGTTCGTGGTTTACTCGGCATCAGCGCTGCCCTCGCCCTGAACGGTCAGGGCGCAGGCGAGCTCCTTGCGGACGATGCGGATGCGCTGGTTGTTCTCCAGCTGTCCGGTGGCCTGCTGGATACGCAGGTTGAAGTACTCCTCGCGCAGCCCGCGGATGTGGGCGGCGAGTTCCTTGGCGGGCATTCCGCGGAAGTCTTTGGCTTTCTTGACAGGCATATTCTCTGTAAAGGTTAGGTGTTGTTGTCAGGGGTTAGGCCTGGGGTTCAACGCCCTGGCGATAGACGAAGCGAGTGCGGATGCCCAGCTTGTTGGAGGCGAGGCGCAGAGCCTCACGCGCGGCAGACTCGGTCACGCCGCCGACCTCAAACATGATGTTGCCGGGGCGGCAGACGGCCACCCAGCCCTCCACGGCACCCTTGCCCTTACCCATACGGGTGTCCGGCGGACGCTTGGTGAAGGACTTTTGCGGGAAGATGCGGATGAACACACGCCCGCGACGACGCAGATAGCGGTTGATGGCAATACGGCAGGCCTCGATTTGGTTGTTGGTCACCCAGCCGCGGGTGAGCACTTGCAGACCGAAGTCTCCGAAGGCAACATAGTCCCCGCTGGTGGCGTTGCCGCCGCGGTTGCCGCGGTGCATCTTGCGGAGGTTGCCCTTGACTCGTTTAGGCATTAAAGGCATAGTCTTGTATCTCGGTTAGGGGTTCTCGGTTCAGGCATCGCGACGGGAATCGCCGCGGTCGCGGCGGGGACGCTGGGGGCGACCCTGGCGGCCGTTGGAGGAAGCGGCACCGGCGACTTCCGGGCGCTTGTTGATCCAGCATTTGATGCCGATGAGGCCGTAGAGGGTGTGCGCCTCGGCAAAGCCGTAGTCGATGGGGGCGCGCAGGGTCTGCAGCGGCACCTTGCCCTCGCGGTAGTGCTCGGCGCGGGCGATATCCGCACCGCCCAGACGGCCGGCGCAGCGCACGCGGATGCCCTCGGCACCGAAGTCCATGGCCACCTGCACGGCGCGCTTCATGGCGCGGCGGAAGGAGACGCGGCGCTCCAGCTGGGTGGCGATGTTCTCGGCCACGAGCTGAGCATCGAGCTCCGGCTGGCGGATTTCGAGGATGTCGAGCTTGACCTGAGCCCCGGCGCAGAGCTTGGTGAGAGCGGCGGTCATCTCCTCGATGTTCTTGCCCTTGGGCCCGATGATGAGACCGGGGCGGGCAGAGGCGATGGTCACGCGAACGCTGTTCCAAGCGCGCTCGACGATGATGCGGGAGATGGCGGGGCTGGAGCCCTTGAGATCCTTGTTGAGATTCGCGGTGTAGTCTTTGATGAACTTACGAATCTTGAGATCCTCGTGGAGCTTCGTGGCATAGTCTTTGCCCGTAGCATACCACTTGGAGCGCCAGTCTTTGGTGACGGCCAGACGGAAGCCGATAGGATTTACTTTCTGTCCCATAGTGTTATGTCAGTTGAATGGATTATGCCTCTTTTCCGGCGAGGATGACGGTGATGTGGGCGGTGCGCTTGCGGATCATGTTGGCCGATCCGCGGGCGCGAGCCATCGTGCGGCGGAAGGTGGGACCTTCGTCCACCATCACGCTCTTGAGCACGAGCTCATCGGCGGCGAGCCCGTTGTTGTTCTCGGCGTTGGCCACAGCGGCCTTGAGCGTCTTGTTGAGGAGATAGGCGCCCTTCTTGGGGGAGTAGCTGAGCACGTCGGTGGCCTGCGAGACAGACATCCCCTGAACGGCGGCAGCTACATCGCGCATCTTCTTCGCAGAGATGCGAGCGTTCTTGTATACTGATTTCACTTCCATTGTTATGGTATTTGTTGAAGGATTAGTCGTTGGATTTCACGGTGACGCGGTCGCCCACGCCGACGGAGAGCGCGGGGTTGAGGTGTTTCTGCACCAGCAGCCCGGCGACTCGCTTGCGCACATCGGTGACGATGGCCATGGCGATGGCCTGGTCGCCGCGCGAGATTTCCATGGGCAGCCCCACTTCCACCTTGGCGCTTGAGCCGGCGTTGATGACAATCAGGCCGGACTCGGAGTCAATGCTGAGCACGCGGGCTTCATCGACGGTGCCGCCGAACTCGTCCTGCTTGGCGCGGCGCAGCCCGAGGGCTACCTCCAGCTCCAGCATGGCGGTGTCGATGGCTTGGCGCTCGGCGCTGTCGCCGTCCATGCTGTTGCGCAGGTAGGCGGCAACAGCGGCGGAGAGGCGCAGGGAGCTTTGGCGCAGGGTGTCCAGCTCGTTGCGGGTGCTTTCGAGCTGCGAGGCCGTGTCGATGAGCTTTTCTTCGCGATCGCCGACGGCGACCCCGCCCAGCGCTTCGAGCCGGGCGCGGAGTTCGCGCAGTTGGCGGCGCGCCTCGTCCGCATCGGCGCGGGCGAGGGTGTAGCTCTCGCGCAGAGTCGCCACCCGGCGTTCCAGGCGGGCGATGTTGCGTTCCGTGACACCATCCGTCCCCTCGGCGGCAGCGCAGGGCAGTGCCGCCACCGCCGCGAGGGCGAGGCTGCAAAGCGCGAGACTGTCGATGCGGGTACGCATGGCGGGGTTAGTTCATCTTTACTTCTTGCCGATACCGCCGTGCGCCTTGAAGATGCGCGTGGGGGCAAATTCACCGAGTTTGTGGCCGACCATGTTCTCCGTCACATAGACGGTGGCAAAGCTCTTGCCGGCATGCACGAGGAAGGTGAGGCCGACGAAGTCCGGCACGACCATGGAGGCGCGGCTCCAGGTCTTGATGGGCTTGTGGGTCTCATTCTTCTGCACGGCGGCATCGACCTTGTCGAGAAGAGACTGGCTGACGAAGGGTCCTTTTTTGAGGGAACGTCCCATAGTATGATAAGAGGATTGTGGTTGAACTTACTTGGCGTTGCGGCGCTGCACGATGAAGACATCGGAGGGCTTGCGGATGCGGCGGGTCTTCTGGCCCTTGACGTGTCCCCAGGGGGACTTGAGGTGCTGGCGACCACCGCCCGACTTGGACTTACCTTCACCACCGCCGTTGGGGTGATCCACGGGGTTCATGCACATGCCGCGCACGGTCGGGCGGATGCCCATCCAGCGGGTGCGACCGGCCTTGCCGGAGGACTCGTTCATGTGCTGGGTGTTGCCGACCTGGCCGATGGTGCAGTAGCACTCCACGCGGAACTTGCGCACCTCGCCGGAGGGCATCTTGACCAGCGCGTACTCACCGTCGCGGTTGGAGAGGATGGCCTGCTGACCGGCCGAGCGGGCAATCTTGCCGCCGGTGCCGGGGCGCACCTCGATGTTGTGGATGGCGGTGCCCAGGGGCACGTTCTTCAGGGGCATGGCGTTGCCGACCTTGGGGGCAACCTTCTCGCCGCTGGTGACTTTGGCGCCGACCGTCAGACCCACGGGAGCCAGGATGTAGCTCTTGGTGCCGTCCGCGTACTGGATGAGCGCGATGCGGCAGGTGCGGTTCGGATCGTATTCGATGGCGATGACGGTGGCTTCCTCGTGGCGGGCACGGCGGAAGTCGACCAAGCGGTAGTGGTACTTGTGGCCGCCGCCGATGTGGCGGGTGGTGATGCGACCGTTGTTGTTGCGACCGCCGCTCTTGCGGATGGGCTCCAGCAGGGATTTCTCCGGCTTGCTCTTGGTGATTTCCTCGAAGGAGGGAAGAATCTTGTAGCGGTTGGAAGGAGTGGTCGGCTTAAATGACTTAAGGGACAT
>JBJEVL010000049.1:0-3804 GCA_051884335.1 Akkermansia sp.
CGGCCGAGGGAGCCTCGGGCGTCGCCCTCTCGGGCGATTCGCTGGAGGTCACCGGTGAGGACAACGAGCTGACGAATGCCACGGTGGACTTCGCGGAAAGCAGCATCGAGGCGGACAGCAGCTTGCTTCTGACGAGCAACACGGACATGGGCAAGTTGGGCACGACCACCGTGGAGGGCGGGCTCGGGGTGCTCGGTGAGGCGGATGAGGACGCGCAGCTGGAGGCCGACATCACGCTCAAGGGGGAGGGTACGGCGATGCTGACCCATGTGACCTTGGACGGCGATCTGACCTTGAATGACCAATCGTATGCCCGATTGGAGGGGGTGACCGTCACGGGCAATGTCAGCACCACGAACACGGCCGAAGGTAGTGCTGATCTGGGCACCTCCACCTCGCTGACCCTGAAGGACACCGCCATCAGCGGCGACCTGACCGTTGTCGGCGGTACCCTGACGCTCGGCGGCAACAACAGCGTGGGCGGTGCCGTGATCATCTCGGATGTCGTTACCATTGTGAACAACGGTGATGCCGGAAGCACGGATGCTCCCTCGCTCTCCGTAGACAGCGGAACGGTGATCAAGGCCAACGGCGAACTGCGGGTTGAAGAGGACAACAGCCTCGATTCGGCCATCATCTTCGACCGCTACGGCTTGGTGGAGGGGGCGAACCCCCTGCTGACTCCGACCGATGCCGCGGATCCCACGGCGACATTCACCGGCACGCATACGCAGAACGAGAATCTGGCGTTTGCGAGCAACGGCACCATCAACATCGTGGGTTCGCTGGAGCTCAACGGTCATCTGGTGAAAAAGGATCTGATCTCGCAGAACAATCCTGCGGAGACCGTGAGCCTCTACGGCGGAACCCTGAAGATCAACTCCGACAACGAGGCGTTTGACCTCAACATCGACTCGGCGTTGAATCGTATTGAGCTGGGTGAGGATGAAGCCTTGGGCGCTGAGGGCACGCTGATGCTGGAGAATAACCAAACGCTCGCCAACAACACGCAGGCCACCACGCAGAGCAAGGACATCGACCTGAACGGCAAGACGCTGACGGTGGAGGCCGGAGAAAATCTGGAGCTGGCCGGGGTCGTCGACAACGGCAGTATCACCAAGACCGGGGATGCCAAGCTGACGCTGAGCAACGACTCCGAGGACGAGAAAATACTCACGAAGCTGACTGTGAGCGCGGGTTCGGTGGATATCTCGGGCGAGAACTACACCGTGAAGAACACCGATCTGGTGGCAGGCACTGCGCTGACATCGAGGGGCGGCAACACCTTCGGCGACGGCACGGGCACCACGGGCATCAGCGGTACGAATGCCGAGGTGGTATTGGCGGCGGACGAGCTGAACAACGCCAAGCTGGTTCTGAGCCATGAGCCCGCACCGACCACGGGAGTGACGGCGATTTTGTCCGGCACCACGGGCAGCCTGGCCGCAGGCAGCAGCCTGACCAACGAGCATGCGTGGGTGTTGGGTGCTACGCTGAGTGGTCAGTTGGAGATTAACGGTGGGGTGAGCCTCCTTGCCAACAGTCATCTCCGTGATTTGGAGCTCACCCTGGCGCAGGATGGCGGTGTGGGTACCCAAGACACCGAACTCGGCAACGTCACCCTGCAAGCGGGCAGGCTCTCGCTCAATGGCGGTAACTCGGCCACGGGCAAGACGCTGACGCTGGCGGGCGAGGACGATGATGTCCGCAGCATCTCGGTGCTCCACGACGCCGCGGAGGATTTGAGCGACGCCACGCTGGCGGTCCGTGCCGACGGCAGCATCAACACGCAGGAGAACGCCTCGCTGAAGCTGGGCAGCATCACGGGTGAGGCCGAGCTGACCAAGGTCGGCGTGGGTGCTCTGACGCTGACGGCGGACAACGCCGAGTCCTTCACCGGCACCATCGTGCTGCGCGAGGGGACGCTGGCGGCGCAGACGAGCGGCGCTTTCGGCGGCAGCGAGGCCGCGCTGCTGATTGACCAAAATCCGCAGATGCTGGATGAGACGGGTATCGGCTCCGATGACAGCGCCACGCCCGCTCGCCTCCTCATCACGGGCACGGAGGGCGGCGCTCCCGTCTCCTACGATTCGGATCTGCGCGTGGAGGCCGATGCCACCCTCAAGACGCTCTCGGACACGACCTGGACGGATCATGCTCAGCTGAGCGGCGCCGCAGACTACACCCTGATCAAGGAGGGCGCCGCCGCGCTGATCCTCAACAGCCCTTCGCCGGCCTTTGCCACCGCCATTGCCCTGAAAGAGGGTCGCTTGGAGGTCAACGGCACGATAGCTTCGAAGGTCACCATGACCACGGGCAGCACCCTGAACGGCACGGGCACGCTGGGCGATGTGACGGGCGCTGCCGGCAGCAGCATCTATGTGGGTGCGGCGGAGGAATCGTCCGACATCGCCACGCTGACCGTGGGGCAGTACAGCGCCAACGGTGCCAACCTGCTGCTGGATGTGACGAATGCCGGCGCCGACAAGCTGGTGGTGACGGCGGACGCGGCGGATGTGAGCGCCGACCATCTGACGCTGCACTTCGACGGCGATGAGAGCGCCGTGGCGGAGCAGACGCGCTACACGATTGTGGATGCTCAGGGGCCGGGCGTCGCCGTCAGCGGCGACTACGGTCTGCGCATCGAGCACAACATGGACACGCGCAATGCCCACACCGTCAACGAGGGCGACGATGTCATCCTCGTGCTGAGCAAGAACCACAAGGGTGCCGACAAGAACGGCAACCAGCAGAGTGTGAGCGACGCGCTGCGCGACATTGAGCGCGCGGGCATCGCCACGGGAGAGCTGGCGGACGTGCTCTACGCGCTGGCGCACACCACGAGCGAGGGTCAGGCGCTGGCCGCGCTGGATTCGCTGGGCGGCGTGAACAACACCGCGCTGATGACCTCCGTGCTGGAGGGTGGGCTGGATCACACCCGCAACCTGCGCCAAATGGCCGGGCAGAACGGCGCCACGCGTATCGAGCTCAAGGGAGGCGATGAGTGCTGCCGCCGCTACCACACCACGCCCGCCACCGAGCTGTGGTTCGCGCCCACCGCGGGCTACACCCGCATCGGCGGCGGCGAGGGCGTGCCCTCCTTCGGTCGCCAGGGCTACGGCGCTATGCTCGGCGTGGATCGCAGCCTGACGCCCGAGGTGCTGCTGGGGCTCTCCTGCGGCTACGAGTACTCAAAACTCAACATCACCGGCGCGCAGAAGAGCACGGGCGACAACTACTACCTCGACCTCTACGGTCGCGTGAACCGGGGTCGCTGGCAGCACAGCTTCAGCGTGGGCGTGGGCGTGCATGAGCTCATGCACAAGCGCAACGTGGGTGTGGCCGGGCTGGCTCCCTTCGCGGGCAGCACCAAGGGCGACATCTCCGGCATGAGCCTCAACATGTCCTACGAGGCGGCGGTGAACTTCCGCCTGACGGAGCACTCCACCCTCGCCCCGGTGTTCACCATCGACTCCACTGCCGCGTGGCTGGACAGCTACACGGAGACGGGCATGGGCAATGCCGGGCTGAGCGTGAACCGTCAGGATGCGTGGAGCACGGTGTTCGGGCTGGGCGCTCGCTACAGCTACGCGTTCCGCGCGCTGACGAACCGCACGAGCAAGCGCTCGGTGCTGACGGCGCAGGCGATGCTGACGCTGGATGCCGCCGACCAGGGCTCTTCGGTCAAGGCGCACTTCATCGGCGCGCCGGGCTACGATTTCACGCAGAACGGCCCGAGCCGCGACCGCGTGGGCGGGCTGCTGAGCGTGGGCATCGACCTGCCGGTGACGGACAGCTGGAGCG
>JBJEVL010000050.1:0-3739 GCA_051884335.1 Akkermansia sp.
GGTCGATGCGGAGGCGTGCACGCGCCGTTTTCCCGGGCATGCGGTGGTGTATCTGGCGCTGCTGCTTTGCCGCAGCGAGGGGACGGCGGAGGTGCTGGGCCCGCTGCGCCTGCGCGAGGCCGGGGGCGATTGGCTCCGGGGGGACGGGACGGCGGCATCGCTGCTCCCGCCGGTGTGGCGGCGGAGTCGGGAGCGTTTCAGCCCCCTGCTGGGCGGTGCGGCGGATTTTAAGTTGCATCGGGTGCTGCTGCCTTATCTGGCGGAGCAGGGGAGCGAGGCGCAGTTTGTCATCCGCGGCATGGAGGGGGGCGAGCCCCGCGCGGGGTTCTGCGTGCGGCAGGCTTTCCCGACACCCTCCGTCATGCTCTTGCAGAGGTCGGCGGAGGATGGCAGCGCGGCGTGGTCGCGCCCGGTGTTTTACGAGGATGCGCACCCGGTGTTCACCGCGGAGTTGACGGAGAGGCGCGAGGAGGGGGAGCGGGCTTCCGTGCTGCTCCGCGATGTCGGGGGGCAGGTTTTGGAGGCTGATTGCTTGGAGGCGCTGCTCTGCCCGGAGGCGCTGCGCGCGGGGGCGACCTACCGCTGGACGCTGGCGCTGGTGGCCGAGCGGGCGGAGCGCTTGCCGCGGAGCATGGGGGTGCAGCCCGCCGGGGCCGATTGGGTGACGGCGGATGTGGGGCAGATGGAGCTGGTGTACCAGCCGCAGGGCGATTCCTACACCCTGCTGGGCGGGCGCGTGCGTTCGGTGGAGGCGGTGCCGGCGGCGGCTTGCCCGCTGCATCGCTTGGTGATGGCTCTGCCGCAGGGGGGCGATGAGTTGGTGGTGCTGCTGAGCGCGGAGCATCCGACCCCGGCGGCGGGAGATTGGGTGCTGGTGCGCGGTTATCTCTACGCGGCGCCCGATGCTCTGGTCGCGGGTGCCTTGAGCGAGGCGGAGGCGGTGCAGCGCGTCGCGCGCGCGCTGGCCTCGCGCGATTGGGAGGGGCTGCGCCCGCTGCTGGCGGAGGATTTTGCCTATCGCAGCGCTCTGCGCGGGGTGGAGCTGCACGGGGCGGATGCCTTTGTGCGCTACATGCACGAGCGCCAAGGCGAGTGGGAGCGGCAGACGGGGATGGAGGGCATCACCTTCGAGACGGGGACGCTGCCGTGCGGGGGGCGCCGCCGCGCCTGCTGCATGACCTGCTATTTCGGGCGCCGCGACAGCGCGCTGGTGCTGCGCACGGACGGGGAGCGCATCACCTCTGCCGAGACGCTGCCCTTGGAGGACTACGCGAGTTTTGAGCCGTCGCCCTCGCCGCGGCCGGAGGGCGTGTTCATGCCCTACGCGTCGCCCATGCAGCCGCATCCGGCGGCCTTGACCCCCCTGCAACGCTTTGCGCTGCAATTTTTGGAGCACTACCTGCGCCGCCGCCTCGGGGTGTCCGAGCGCTACGGCGACGGGCGCGCCCGCTGGGTGCAGGTGCTGCGCGATGAGCCTTCGTTCTGCGACATGGCGTTCCAGTACGGGGCGCATGTCTTTGCCATCGTGCCGCTGCGCACGGAGCAGCATCCGAGCGTGGGCGGCGATCCGCACGCGCTGGCCGAAGCGCTGCCGCCGGAGCTGCGCGAGCCTTTGTTGCAGGCGGCGGCGCGCTATGATTTGGTGCCCTGCGTCTTCCCCGTGCAGCCCGGGCTGCGGCTGGAGGACGGCTGCAACCTGTGGGATATCCGCACGGGGGAGCCCGTCGACCCCGAGCAGATGCCGCCCGCCGAGCACAAGGTGTTCGATTGGGATGCCTTTTTGGAGGCCGAACAGGTGGTGACGGCGGCGATTGCGCAGCAGGGCGGCCATGTGCTCAGCTCGCACAACACGCCGGATGTCTACCCCCACCTCTGGTTTCGCAATGCCGAGGGGCAGCTCGGCGCCGTCATCGTGCGCACGTATTGGTCGCCCGAGCCGCCCGACTGCCCCCTGAATCCCGCCGAAGCCGCAGCGGCCGCCGCCTGCGCGCCCTGCTATGTGGCCGAGGTCGGGCTGACGGCACCGGACGGCGCCTCCCGCCCGCAGCGCGGCGAGCGCCACCTCTACTACTTCCGCGGGTTGCGCCTGCCGCAGTGAAAGCGGGTGCGGGGAGCGCAGCAAGGCGGTGCGTTCTGTTGACATGGAAGCGTTGGTGCGGTCGTGGTCATTTCCGTGTTCGGGGTTGTTTGGTGCTGCGAGGGGGGAGTACAGCATTCTCCATGCTGTTCACACTAACTAACTTATACTCAATGCTAAGTCGCTGTTCGGAATAGGAGCCATGCGAGGAGCCGGGCGATGTTGGGGCTGTAGGAAAACGTTGATTGAGTTTCGCATGCGGCACTTTTCGCTTGATACAGCATGGAGAATGCACTAAAATGCCATGGGGTGGTGTCGGATGACCGCGTTAGCTGCCCGGTGCGGAGCCAAGGTATTTCAGCTGTTCTATGGACGTATGAAGGTAGTTCTTTTAGCCGGGGGAATCGGTTCCCGCATTAGTGAAGAGAGCCGCTTCAAGCCGAAGCCTATGATTGAGATCGGGGGAATGCCTATTTTGTGGCATATCATGAAGGAATATGCCCACTACGGGCACAATGAGTTTATCATCTGTGCCGGGTATCGTCAGGACTACATTAAGGATTGGTTTTCGTCCTATTTTTTGCACAGTTCCGATGTCACATTCGACTACCGTAACGGGAAAAATGAGGTGACTATTCATCGCAGTGCGCCGGAGGCGTGGAAAGTCACGGTTGTTGATACCGGGTACAACACGATGACGGGAGGGCGCATCAAGCGCGTCCAGCCTTATGTGGGCAACGAGCCTTTCCTGATGACCTACGGCGATGCCGTTTGCGATGTCGATATGAACAGTTTGATCGCCTACCACCGTTCTCACGGGAAAAAGGCAACGCTGACCGCCGTTCGCATGGCGCAGGATAAGGGGGTGCTTGCCTTGGAGGGTGGCTCGGTGAAGTCTTTCCGCGAGAAGAATCTGAAAGATGGTCCCCCCATCAATGCGGGCTACATGGTGCTCGAGCCATCTGTGTTCGATTATTTGGACGGTGATACGTGCGTTTTCGAGCAAGAGCCCCTCTGCCGCTTGGTGGAGGAGGGGGAGCTGATGTCTTACATTCACCATGGCTTTTGGCAGTGCATGGACAATGTTCGCGAGCGCAACCTGCTCGAGCAACTGTTGCAGGCGGGATGCGCCCCGTGGAAGAAATGGGATTTGCCCGCCTGACGGGGAGCATCGGAGCGTTCGAGGTGAGATGATGAAGCAAGCAAACTCATTGGAGAGCTTTTACGCAGGCAAGAGGGTTCTTGTGACCGGGCACACCGGATTCAAAGGGTCGTGGTTGTGCATTTGGCTGCACGAACTCGGCGCACGGGTGTATGGGGTGGCGTTGGATCCGGGCACCGAGCGCGATAATTTTGTCCTTTCCGGCATCGGCTCGAAGATGGAGGCCGACATACGCGCCGACATTCGCGACGGACAGCGGATGAAGGCCGTTTTTGCCGCTTGCCAGCCCGAAATTGTCTTTCATCTGGCTGCCCAGCCGTTGGTGCGTCTTTCCTACGACATTCCCGTAGAAACCTACGAAGTCAATGTCATGGGTACCATTCGGGTGATGGAGGCGATTCGTGCCACCCCGAGTGTCAGGGTTGCGGTGATGATCACCACCGACAAGTGCTACGATAATTGCGAGCAACAGAAGGGCTATGTGGAGACCGACCCCTTCG
>JBJEVL010000051.1:0-3721 GCA_051884335.1 Akkermansia sp.
AGCGCGACCTGATCACCGCTCCATGTCGAGCGGGCAGCAAGCACCGCAGCCAACACTGCCGAAGGAGCAGCATCGTCTGCCGTAACAGCAGCAGCAGCCTTCTCTGCCACCTGATCGACAGTCGAATCCGTTTTGGCCAGCGCAACGGCATCGTCCGTCAACACTCCGGCAAGCGACACCGAAGCCGTCCCAAAAAGCAGCAAGGCATTTTTCAAGGGCATCATTTTCATGGTATGAGTCTATGTTGGTGAGGATAAGCGGGTAGCGGGAATCGAACCCGCATAATCAGCTTGGAAGGCTGGAGCTTTACCATTAAGCTATACCCGCGCTTTCGCGGATGATGTTAGCAACTGGACACATGGTTGGCAAGAAAAAACGAACCCCCGGATTATTTTTTTATTTTTAGCCTTGACTTACGCACCCTTTCCCCTAAAATGGGCGCGTTCTCTGCGGGTGTCGTTCAATGGTAGGACGCGTGCTTCCCAAGCATGAGACACGGGTTCGATTCCCGTCACCCGTATGCGCCTCCCCCTTGCAGCATCTTGGTGCTGCAAGGGGGTTTTTCGTCTCCCCGACATGCTTTTTTATATAAGCAAAGTTGATTTTCAAGATAACTTAGACATATTCGCTTGACAAGGCTCACCAAACCCGATAATGTTCATCTCGGAGTAGTGCGCGCATGAGACAGGAGCTTCCCTATCGTCAAATGGAGTTGGGCGATACCTCGCCCGGTGCGCCGCCCCTGTCCCCGGATCAGGTGCGCGAGCAGGCGGAGCAGGCGCGCCTGCGCATGGAGTACTACGAGGCGCAACGCGCCCAGTATGAAGCACAACAGCGCGCCATCGAAGAAAACGACGCTCAGAAAAGCCTTTTCAACGCAGGGCTCAACGAGCTGGGCATGAAGCTGCACAACGCCGTCAGCCGACTGGAGCGCGAGCTGGAGTCCATGAACCGCGAGCAGCTCGAACTCACCCGAATCACCGAATGCCTCCGCCGCCACCTGCAAATCCTCTCGGCATTGCAACCGCAAACCTGGAAGCCGGCGGAGTATCAGGAGCGCATTGCCGAGGCGCTGCCCAAATTAGAGCGCGCTGAGAACGATTTTAACGAGGCCTACGTCGGGGGACACCACTACCGCCACACGGATGTCATGCGGCACAAGCCGGGTTCCGATGAGGATCGCCGCTTCAGTCCCGCCGTCCTCGGGCGACAGTTTCTCAAAGGGCTGGCCTTCCATTTGCCACTGTTTCTGCTGCTGCTCATCAGCTGGCTGATCTACCTGCTCATCATCAACTTCTGACGCTCTCCGCACCATGTCTCGTTCCTCCTCGCTGCAACGCCTGCTTGAGCAAAATCGGACGCAGGCTCCCTCCTACCGCGGGACCTCCCCGCGCGGTATGCGTCCCCCGCTGGGTCCCAACACCCTCGCCCCGATGGAGGAGCTCATGGAGCGCCGCAGACATCCGGTAGCCGTCTCGCGCAGTGCGACGAACAGCGGCGCGTCCCTGTCCGAAAACCTCCTGTTGCTTGCCCTGCTGGCGGGCTCCATCTACGGGCTCTACCATCTCGCGCTCTATCTGCTCACCCAATCCTAACCCCCGCCCCGTCCGTATGGCACCGCAAATTGATGTCGCCTACATTGCCGAGCTGGCGAAGCTCGAGCTCAGCCCCGAAGAAACGGAACGTTTCTCCCAAGACCTCAATCAGGTACTCGAGCATGTGCGCAAGCTCGATCAGTGGAACACCGAAGGGGTAGAACCCATGTACCACCCCCTGCCCGCCTTCGATGCCCTGCGCGCCGATGTGCCGGGCGAAAGCCTGCCGAACGCCGCCGCCCTCGCCAACGCGCCCGCCGCGCAGGAGGGGCAATTCCGCGTGCCCAAGGTTGTCGAATCCGCCCACTAAGCCCCCCTCTCTTCCCATGCTTTTCGGAACCATCGCCCACTGGCGCGCGCAACTGCAGAGCGGCGCCATCTCCCCCACCGAGCTCGTTGAGGAGCTGGACAAAGCCATCGCCGCGCGCGACCCGCAGATTCACGCCTACCTCTCGCGCAACAAGGAGGCCGCCCTGCAAGCCGCCTCCGCCGCCGACCTGAGCCTGCCGCTGGGCGGCATCCCCCTCGCCGTCAAAGACAACATCTGCGTGCTGGGCGAGCCCACGCGCTGCGCCAGCAAGATGCTGGAAAACTTCGTCTCGCCCTACGATGCCACCGCCGTCGTGCGCCTGCGCGCTGCGGGCGCCATCCCCTTCGGCCGCACCAACATGGATGAATTCGCCATGGGCTCCGCCGGCGAAAACTCCGCCTTCGGCGCCACGCACAACCCCGCCGCCCCCGACCGCGTGCCGGGTGGCTCGTCGAGCGGCTCCGCCGCCGCCGTCGCGGGGGGCATGGGCATCGCCGCGCTGGGCTCCGACACCGGCGGCTCCATCCGCCAACCCGCCTCGCACTGCGGCATCGTCGGGCTCAAACCGACCTACGGGCGCATCTCGCGCTACGGGCTGGTCGCCTTTGCCTCCTCGCTCGACCAAATCGGGCCGCTGACGCAGGACGTGGCCGATGCCGCCACCCTACTCAATGTTCTCTGCGGGCACGACGCCAAGGATTCCACCTCCTCCCCGCACCCCACCGAGGACTTCACCGCCGGGCTGGGCCGCGACATCCGCGGGCTGCGCATCGGGCTGCCCAAGGAATACCTCTCCTCCGGCAACGCCCCCGAGGTGCGCGCCGCGCTGGAGCAGAGCATCCGCTGCCTCACGGAGCTGGGCGCCGAGGTGCTCGAAATCTCCCTGCCGCACACGGAGGCGGTCGTCTCCGCCTACTACATCATCGCCTGCGCCGAAGCCTCCTCCAACCTCGCGCGCTTCGACGGCATCCGCTACGGTCACCGCGCCGAGGGCAACATGAGCCTCGACGCCCTCTACAGCAAGAGCCGCGAGGCGGGCTTCGGCGCCGAGGTCAAGCGACGCATCATCCTAGGCACCTATGTACTCTCCGGCGGCTACTACGACGCCTACTACGCCAAGGCGCAAAAGGTGCGCGCCCTCGTGGCGCAGGACTTCACCCGCGCCTTCGAGCAGGTCGACCTCATTCTCGGTCCCGTGGCACCCACCCCTGCCCCCAAGCTGCACGATGCCGGGCTCACGCCGCTGCAGGTCTACCTCTCGGACATCTACACCATCCCCGCCAACCTCGCGGGGCTGCCGGGCATCTCCATCCCCTGCTCGCAACCCGGCGCGCTGCCCACAGGCATCCAACTGCTCGCCCCGCCCTTTGCCGAGACGCGCCTGCTGCAGGCAGCGCACGCCTTGGAAAGCGCCCTGAAGGGCTGAGCTCCCCACCCGCATGGAGACCCCGGTCATCCTCAGCATCGCCGGTTCCGACTGCTCTGCCGGGGCAGGCGCGCAAGCCGACCTGAAAACCGGCTTCGCGCTGGGCTGCTACCCGCTCACCGCGCTCACCTGCGTGGTCAGCGAGGTGCCGGGCTGCGTGGCGGGCATGGAGCCGCTGCCACCGGCCTTTGTGCGCAGCCAGATCGAGCTGTGTCTGGGTCGATTTCCCGTGCGCGCCGCCAAGTGCGGCATGCTCTATTCGCCGGAAATCATCGCCGCCGTGGCCGAGGCGCTCGCCGAGCATGCCCCTCAGCTGCCGCTGGTGGTCGACCCCGTGATGGTCGCCACGGCGGGCGAGCCGCTCATGCAGCGCGCCGCCCTCGCCGCCTA
>JBJEVL010000052.1:0-3715 GCA_051884335.1 Akkermansia sp.
CTGCTTGACCGCGTGATTTTCATCGGCACGGAGATTGACGACACGGTGGCGAACTCGGTGATTGCGCAGCTGCTTTTCCTGCAAATGACGGATCCGAAGAAGGATATCCATCTCTACATCAATTCGCCGGGCGGTTCGGTGACGGCGGGGCTGGCGATTTACGACACGATGCAGTTTGTCTCGTGCGATATCAACACCTACTGCATCGGCATTGCGGCGTCGATGGCCAGCGTGCTGCTGGCGGCGGGGACCAAGGGCAAGCGTTTCTGCCTGCCCAATGCGCATGTGATGATTCACCAGGTGCGCGGCGGGGCGCAGGGCACGGCGGCGGATGTGGAGCGCACCATCAAGTTCATGTTCAGCTTGGACAAGCGGCTGACAGGCATTTTGGCCAAGCACACGGGCAAGGATTTTGACACCGTGAAGCAGGACCAGGATCGCGATAATTACATGACGGCGGAGGAGTCGCTGGCCTATGGGCTGGTGGATCGGGTTCTGGAGCACAAGCCGAGCAAGTGAGCACGATGGCCGGAAAACCCAAGCGCTGCATGCTCTGCGCCGGAGCAGATGAGGAGGGGCGCCCCATGCTGTCGCTGACCCGCGACACGCACATTTGCTACCCCTGCATTGAGCAGCTGGATCGGATGATGTTTTCTTCGCCCAACATGGGCGATGTGGCGGCGGGGCGTGTGCTGGATCTGATTCGCCGCACGCATCCCGAGCTGCTGCCGCAGGAGCCGGACAGCGATGACCCGGTGCTGGAGGTGGAGACGCGGGCGCAGGATGATTTGCCCACGCCGCAGGAGCTGCACCGCGGGCTGGATGATTATGTGATCGGGCAGGAGCAGGCCAAGCGCACGCTGTGTGTGGCGGTGTACAACCACTACTTGCGCCTGCGCCAGCCGAAGAGCGAGGACGGCACGGAGATTGAGAAGAGCAATATTTTGCTGGCGGGTAGCACGGGCAGCGGCAAGACGCTGCTGGCCAAGACGCTGGCGCGTATTCTCGATGTGCCGTTCTGCATTGTGGATGCGACGACGCTGACGGAGGCGGGCTATGTGGGCGAGGATGTGGAGAACATTGTGCTGCGGCTCTTGCAGGCGGCGGATATGAATGTGGCCAAGGCGGAGCGCGGGATTATCTATGTGGACGAGATCGACAAGATCGGTCGCAAGACGCAGAATGTGAGCATCACGCGCGATGTGTCGGGCGAGGGGGTGCAGCAGGCGCTGCTGAAGATTGTGGAGGGCACGGAGTGCAATATCCCGCCCAAGGGGGGGCGCAAGCACCCCAATGAGCAGTACATCCGCGTCAACACGGAGAATATTCTCTTTATCTGCGGCGGGGCTTTTGTGGGGCTGGAGGGGATTGTGCGCAAGCGCTTGGGCTCCTCGGCCATGGGCTTTGCGAGCATTGAGGAGGAGCGCGAGACGCGCGAGATGAGCGAGGAGGAGGTGCTGGCTAAGGCTCTGCCGGAGGATTTTTTCCTGTTCGGCATGATTCCCGAGCTCATGGGGCGTTTGCCGATTTTTGCGCCGCTGACGACGCTGACGGAGGAGCAGCTGGTGCAGCTGATGACGGAGCCCAAGAATGCGCTGGTGAAGCAGTACACCAAGCTGCTGGCGATGAACGGGGTGGAGCTGCGGACGGAGCCCGCCGCGCTGCACGCTATGGCCAAGCTGGCCATCGACCGCGGCACGGGGGCGCGCGCGCTGCGCGGCATTTTCGAGCACCTGATGCTGGATATCATGTACAAGGTGCCCGGCGACAAGAGCATCCGCAGCGTGACGCTGACGGAGGATGCCGTACTGGGCAAGGCGGAGCCTTTGGTGGAGCGCGCCGAGGCGACCGCCGCCGCGCCGGCCAGGCGCACACGCACAAAAGCCTGAGCTATGTTGGTGCTGGGAATCGAGAGCAGCTGCGATGAGACGGCAGCGGCGCTGATGGAGTCGGGCGCGGAGGGAGGCTATCGCCTGCTTTCCTCGGTGGTGTCGACGCAGATTCCCCTGCACCGTCTCTACGGCGGCGTCATCCCCGAACTCGCCTCGCGCAACCACATCACGGCGCTGCCGGGGGTGCTGCGCGAAGCGCTGGAGCGGGCGGGGCGCACGGTGCACGAGGTAGATGCCTTTGCGGGGACGGCGGGGCCGGGGCTGGTGGCGGCGCTGCTGGTGGGCAACACGGCGGCCAAGGCGCTGGCGCTGGCGGCGCACAAGCCTTTTGTGGCGGTGAACCATTTGGAGGGGCACATGCTCTCGCCCTTTATCACGCGCCCGGGCGGGGTGCCGCCGCATTTGGGTCTGGTGGTGTCCGGCGGGCACAGCTTGCTGGTGGATGTGCGCAGCAGCCGCGAGTACGCGCTGCTGGGGCGCTCGGCGGATGATGCGGCGGGCGAGGCTTTTGACAAGATTGCCAAGATGCTGGGGCTGCCCTACCCCGGGGGTCCGGAGATTGATCGCTTGGCGGAGTCGGGCGACCCGGAGCGTTTTGCCTTCCCCCGCCCCATGCTGCACGAGCCGCATTTCAACTTCTCCTTCTCGGGGCTCAAGACGGCGGTGCTCTACACGCTGCCCAAACTGGTGCCGAGCGGCGATCCGCACGATTTGGACGGGCAGACGATGGCGGATCTGTGCGCGGGTGTGCGCGCGGCCATCACGGAGGTGCTGGTGCGCAAGACGCTGCGGGCGGCGAAACAGACGCGCCGCCGCGTGGTGGCGGTGTCGGGCGGTGTGTCGTGCAACGCGGGGCTGCGCCGCGCCATGCAGGCGGCCTGCGAGCGCGCGCGTTTGGAGCTGGTGCTGCCGCCGCCGAGCCTGACGACGGACAACGCGGCGATGATTGCCTTTGCGGGGCTGCTGCGGGCAGAGGCGGGCGATTGCTCGCCGCTGGAGACGCCCGTGGATCCCAATCTGAAGTTGGGCGGCTCGCAGGCGCGGGTGTGATGTTTTCCCTTTTCTTGCTGTTGGGTCATGAGTTTACGCGAACGTCTGAATGAGATTTTGCCCTCGCTGCTTCCCGAGCGTCCGGAGGAGGCCATCAAGGGGCGCGAGCTGATTGCGCGGGTGCGCGCCGTGCTGGGCGAGTCGTATTCGGATTACTCGCTGCGCTCACAGTTTTCGTTTATTGCGTTGGATCCGGATTCCTGCCTGGCGCGCGTGCCCAATGGTCAGGGTTACTACCTGCGCCGCCCGGAGGGAGAGGATGCGCTGCAGAGCATGTTCTCGGGCGATGAGCGGGCGCTTCAGGGCGCGGACAGCCCGCAGCTCAAGCGTTTGTCGCTGGCGGTGCGCCTGTACGACACAGCAGGCATGGGGGTGTTCGTCTTTCCTCCGGAGGAGGAGAGTTGGGCGCACCCGGATTTGGTGGCGGTGCAGTGGCCGGCCGGACATCGGGAAGCCGATGGGGCGTATGTGATGGAAGATGCGGAGGGCGAGGCCTCGCTCCGCGCTGTGTGTTTGGCGACGGAGGGGGATGAGGAATCGCTGCGCCGCGCGCTGTTCCGCACGCTGGCTTGCGGACTGTGGGCGCAGGAGTGCGAGCTGCTGCTGACGGAGGAGCCGCAGGAGGCGGCGGAGATGCTGGCGGATGCAGCCGCGCGCTTCGGTGTGGGGGTACGTCGGCTCACAGCCGCTGAGGACACGCTGGAACGCCTGCCGCGCGCGGATGAGATGCTGCGCATGTCGGCGGCGGAGGCGCGCGCGCTGCTGGCGGAGCT
>JBJEVL010000053.1:0-3706 GCA_051884335.1 Akkermansia sp.
GGTCTTTTCATGACTCACTTTTCATGACATGCCCCCAATGCGTTTGCCCTGGGATCACGCACCCGCGGAACTTAGCCCGCCCGCAACCGCTTTTCCCTTGACAAAAAACGCGGCGCGCGCTATGAATGTGCCCGCACCATCCCGATTATACCATGTACATTCGCGACGAAAAAACGCTCATTCTCTTCAAGCCCGACTGTGTGCGCAAAAATCTCTCGGGCATCATCCTGCAGCGCCTGCTGGCCGAGGGATTCCGCCTGCGCGCGCTCAAGATGATGCAGCTCGATGACGCCGTCCTGCGCGAGCACTACGGCCACATCATCGACCTGGTCATCGACGGCGAGCCCCTCTTCCCCAAGCTCTCGGCCTTCATGCAGACCAGCCCCGTGGTGGCGCTCGTGCTCTCCGGCCCGGGGGTCATCACCCGCGTGCGCAGCATCCTGGGGCCCACCAACTCCCAGAAGGCCGACAAGGGCACCATCCGCGGCGACTACGGCACCAACAGCATGCTCAACATCTGCCACGCCTCCGACTCCCCCGAAAGCGCCGAGGTCGAAATCGCCCGCTTCTTCAAGCCCGAGGAAATTTTTGACAACATCGACTGATCCCCGACGGCACCTCCCCCCGACGGGAAAGCCCAAAACCCGCTGCACCCCCCGGGGGGCAGCGGGTTTTTCGTGCTCCCCCCGCGCCTCCGCAAACGCAAGGAGAGGCGGCACGGACGGCGTTTTTTTCGTGCCCCCTGCGCCGCCGCGAACACAAGGAGGGGCGCGGGCTGCGCGAGCGGCGGGAGGGGCGCGGGCGGCGGGCGGCAGGGTGTGGCGGGCTTCCTGTGCCACCCCGAGCGCCCTGAGCGGGGGGCTCATCGAGGCAGCTGCGCCGCTCTGCCGCCGCAGCTCAGCGGGAGCTCTTCTTCGTCGCGCTCGGCTTGGTGCTGCGCTTGGGCGTTGCGGACGGGCTCGTCTTGGCGGGGGTCTTTTTGGAAGCCGCCTTCACCGTGGTCTTGGTGGCGGGCTTGCGGGTGCTCTTGCGGGGCGCGGCGCTCGGCTTGGCGGGCTCCACCTTGGCCGGGGCGGGCGGGGGCTCCGCGGCGGGCTTCTCCGCCGCGCGGAGGCAGGTCTCCGGGTTCATCACGGCCGCAAAGCGCTCGATGCCGTCCGCCAGGGCGAGCGCCAGCTGCCGCTGATACTCGTCCGAGCTCAGCCGCGCGCCCTCCTCGGCATGCGTGGCGTAGCCCAGCTCCACCATCGCCGCCGGGCAGCGCAGCGAGGAAAGCAGGCTGTAGCGCGCGCGGCGGCAGCCGCCGTCCCGCGCCCCTGCCCCGCGCACCAGCGCCGACTGCAACGCCACCGCCAGCGCCGCGTTGGCGGCGTCGAACTCATTGCCCGGCAGCGGCGACTCCCCGGGCCCTGCCGGAGTCATCGTGTAGGTCTCCGCGCCGGACACATCGCTGCGTCCGCTGTTCAAGTGCAAACTCACCAGCAGGGGATTGAGCGCCCCGTTCGCCGCATCCACCCGCTGCTGGTCGGAAAGGTAGCGATTCTCCCGCCGCGTCAGCACCACATGGTAGCCCCGCTTCGTCAGCTCCTGCTGCAGCATCGTCGCCACCACCAGCGCCACATCCGCCTCGCGGGCGTAGGGCGTCACCGTCCCCGTATCGTGCCCGCCGTGCGCCGGATCCAGCACCACCGTCTTGACCAAGCGGCGGTTCGCCACATAGGTCGGCCGCAGCACCGGGTCAATGAGCTTCACGGCATCCGTCTCGGACACCAGCAGCCCCCGCGCCGCGTCCTGCCGCACCGGGCGCGACAGGCGGCAGCAAATCCCCCCCAGCTGCACATCGCGCGGGTCGGGACCGAACACCAGCGACAGCTCGCCGTTGCCCGCCGCCGTCACCCCCGGCTTCTGCCCCGAGAGCGGCAGCAGCTTGTAAAAACTCCGCAGCTCCTCCAGCGGCACATAACCGTCCGCCTCCGTGGCCGACGCGTTCCACATCGCCCCGTCGGGCGTCACCGCCGGAGCCGCGGGCACCAGCACCGGCGCAAACAGCAGCGCCAGCGCGAACCCCGGCCGCCCCGGCTGCCCCAACCACCTACATGGCACCAAAAAACTCATGGCTTGCGGAATGAATGAAGTTGCGATCCCGGCGCACTCGTGCGGAGGCGCCCCTTCCCCGGCGTCGGCGGCTTAATCGCCCCGGGGCGATTGCGGCACACGATGCAGCTGTACGACACAATCCCCTGCGCCAGTGCCTCCGCCAGCAGCTCCTGATACGCCGCGCTCGCCACGCGGCGCCCCTCCTCGGGATTCGACACAAAACCGCCCTCGAACAAAATCGCCGGGCGCACGATGGTGCACAGCACCGAGAAACGCGCGCGCTGAATGCCGCGATCCACCGCCTTGGTCGCCTTGACGGCGCGGCTGTGCACCGCCGTCGCCAGCGCGATGTTCTCGCTGTCCTGATTGTTGCCGGAGAGCTCCTCCGTGCGGCGCGTGCGCGCGAAGGGACCGGTGGTGCCGTGCGGCGCCAGCGTAAAAGTCTCGATACCCTCGGCTGCCGAGCGCCCGCTGTTGTGGTGAATACTCACAAAGATGGAATCCGGGGTCTTGTTGGCGATGGCCACGCGCTGTTGCAGGGTCAGGAAATAGTCGCCGTCCCGCGTCATCACCACCTTGAAGCCCAGCTTGAGCAGCTTGGCGCGCAGGCGCTTCGCCACCGCCAGGTTGCAATCCTTCTCGCGCGCGTAGGGGCTCGTCGCGCCCGCGTCGTGCCCCCCGTGCCCGGGGTCAATCACCACAGTGCGCAGACTGCCCGCCGAGGTCGAAAACTTCGGGCGCAGCACGGGGTCGACCAGCTTGTGCACATCCACCGAGGAGATGTAGAGCTGCCCCGCCTGCTCCTGCACAGGGAAGGAGAGGATGTAGCGGTAGCTGTTCACATAAAAATCCTGGCGGCGCGGGGTCACGGACACCGTGCGGTTGCCCGCTCCGTAGGCCACACAACCCGCCCGCCCCTTGCGCGGGGAAAAGCCGTACCAGCGCCACAAATCCTTGAGCGCCACATACTCCTCGCCCCCGAACTCCGCCGTGCGGAACGGTTCCGCCGCCCCCCCCACCGCCGACAGCAGCAGAAGCAGAACAAACAGGCAGCGGAACAGGCAGAGACTCATGCGCAACGCCCCCACTCTACCACCGAAACGCGCCCCCCATCAAGCGAAAAGCATGCCGCCGCGCGTCATTCCCTGCCGAGCTCCTGCCAAGCCCCTGCCGAGCCCCTGCCGAGCTCCCGCCGAGCCCCCGCCGAGCTCCTGCCAAGCTCCGGCGAAGCCCCCCCGCCGAGCCGCAGCAGCGTTTGCTCTTCACGCCCGGCTTCCCGGCTCAGGGCATTTTTTCCGGCGGCTTGTTTCCCGGGTGCCATGCGTTTGGCGGGGGGGGGGGGCAATGAACCCGCACGCGGGGGCGGCGCGGGTGGCGTGAGGGCGGCGCGCGGGCGGCGCGCGGGGGTGGGAGGACGCAAAAACGCCCGCGCGGTTTCCCGCGCGGGCGTTGAAATGAGGGGTGGGAACGGGGCTCAGAAGCTGTAGCGCACGCCGATGTGGCCGTCCACCGAGCGGTAGTCGTTGCGCAGCTCGTAGCTCACGCCGCCGAAGCCGCTCCAGCTGTCCGTCACCGGCAGGTCGATGCCCACGCTCAGCAGCCCGCCCAC
>JBJEVL010000054.1:0-3671 GCA_051884335.1 Akkermansia sp.
CGTTCGAGGTGGTACCCGGGGTGACCTCCGCCATCGCGGGGCTCGCGGCGGCCGGCATCCCGGTGACGCATCGGGGGCTCTGCACGCAGTTTACCGTGTTCACGGGGCATGAGGACGCGCGCAAGGCGGAATCGACCCTCGATATTGCGGGCATTGCGGCGGCGCAGGGTACTAAGGTGATGCTCATGGGCATGAGCCGCCTGCGTGAGACGCTGGCGGCGCTGATGGCGGCGGGGCAGTCGGGCGGGGTGCCCGCGGCGGCGGTGCAGTGGGGGGCGACGGGGCGGCAGCGCTGCGTGACTTCCACCGTGGCGGGTTTGGCCGACGCGGTGGAGCAGGCCGGGCTGGGCTCTCCCGCCGTGGTGGCTATCGGTGAGGTGGTGGGGCTGGCTCCCCGCTTGGATTGGCGTTCGCGCCTGCCTTTGGCGGGGCGGCGCGTGGTGGTGACGCGCACGCGGGAGCAGGCGGGCGCGCTCTCGGCTCAGTTGGCGCAGCTCGGTGCCGATGTCATGGAGCTGCCGACCATCCGCATTGCCGACCCCACCAACCGCCGCGACTTTGCCGAGGCGGTGGTGGATGCGCCACACTACGATTGGCTGATTTTCAGCAGTCCCAACGGGGTCAAACGCTTTTTCCGCGCCTTTTTTGCCGTGTTCGAGGATATTCGCGAGCTGGGCGGCGCGCGGATCGCTGCCATTGGTGCGGGGACGGCTGCCGAGCTGAAGGCGGTGGGGCTCATGGCGGATGTGGTGCCGCAAAAGGCGGTGGCCGAGGAGCTGATTGTCGAGTTTGACCGCAAGGCCGATGAGTTCGGCGGGGTGGCGCACAGCACGATGCTTTGGGTGCACAGCGAGCAGGGACGCCGCGTCATTTACGACGAGTTGATGAAGCGGCAGGCCATTGTGGACGAGTGCGTGGCGTACAACACTGTTCCCGAGACCGAGGATGTGAACGGCACGCGCGCCCGCCTGCAGAGCGAGGGCGCCGATGTCATCACCTTCACCTCCTCCAGCACGGTGCACCATTTCATGGCGCTGGGGATTCCCCTGCCCGCGGGCTGCCGCATCGCCAGTATCGGTCCCGTGACGAGCGCGACCCTGGCCGAGTATGGTCTCCGACCCGATGTCGAATCGGCCGACCACAGCATTCCCGGGCTGGTGCAGGCCCTTGTCCGACTGTTTGAGCCGGCATGAGTATGTTCCCCGCAGAGCCCTTGCACTTGCTTTGCCTCGGCGTGAATTACCGCACGACGGCGGTGGCCGAGCGCGAGCGTTTTTCCGTGTCGGCATCGCAGCTGCCGGGGGCACTGGCCGAGCTGAAAGCCGTGCCGGGGGTGGTCGAGTGTGTGCTGCTCTCCACCTGCAATCGCGTGGAGCTCTACTGCTGGACGCCCGAGCCGGAGAGGACGGCTGAGGCGCTGTTTGAGGATTTTCTGCGGCGGCGTTCGCCCTCGGGGCACCTGCGCTCCTTCTTTTATCGGCGCGAGGATGCGGCGGCGTTGGTGCACCTGGCACGCGTGGCCGCGGGGTTGGATTCGCTCGTGCTGGGGGAAACGGAGATTTTCGGTCAGCTCAAGACGGCTTACGCGGCGGCGCTGGAGGCCGGCGTTACCGGTCGCTGCGCCAACCGCACCTTCCAAAAGGTGTTCAGTATGGCGAAAAAGGTGCGCAGCAGCACACGCATCACCAGCGGCCCCACCTCGGTGGGCGCAGCGGCGGTGCAGATGGCGCAGGATATTTTGGGCTCGCTGCAGGGACGCAATATCCTGGTGGTGGGCGCGGGCGAGGTGGCGCGCACGACCGCGCAGAGCCTGCACTCGCGCGGCGCCGAGAGCATCTTTGTGGCCAATCGCTCCTACGACCGTGCGCTGGCGCTGGCGGGGGAGGTCGGGGGACGTGTCATTCGCTTTGCCGAGTGGGTGCCCTATTTGGAGCACATCGACATTGTGATTGTCTCCACCGCTTCGCCGGCCTATGTGGTTTCGCCGCCGGTGCTGGAGCGCGTGCAACGCGTGCGGCGGCGCCCGCTCTTCCTCATCGACCTTTCGGTGCCGCGCAATGTGGATCCGGCCTGCGCCGGGGTGGAGCAGGTGAGTGTGTACAATATGGATGCGATGGAGGCTGCCACCGAAGCAACGCGGGCATCGCGGCGCGCGGCGTCCGGTCTCGCGGAACGGATGATTGCCGACTGGGTGAGCACCGAGGCCGCAGAGCTGCTCCCTGCCGGCTGTTCATCGGCGGAGCTGCTCGCCGATCCGGCGATGCTTTGAGCCGGGGCACAAAAAAACGAACTTTTTTGAACGGAAACCGTTACTTCGTGTCTACACATGCGGAGATGAGCTCCCGATTCATGCGAACAATGAGCGAACAGAGTGATAGTGGCGCTCGGCTGAAGAGCCGGGCAGAGCAGGAGTCTGCCGCTGATGCGGAGGCACGCTTGGTGGCCGTTTTGGCGAGTTTGCGGGTGTCGCAGACACCCGAGGTCGGTTTCGAGGAGCGTTTTCTCTACGATTTTCACGAGCGTATCGCTCGGGAAGCCGTCTGCTGCCCCGCGCGCTATCGCCTCTTTGAGCACCTGTTGCAGATGCTGGAGAACTTCGGCAGGCGGCGCTTGGCCTACGGCGCATCCACGTTGGGGGTCGGGGTGTTGGCGGTCGGCAGCTACATGGCGATCCCCTCGCAGGAACCGTCCGGTAAGAGCTCGGTGGTGATGAGCCGCTTCGACAGCGGTGTTGCGGCCATGGCTCCCGCTCTGTCCCGGGATTTGGATGGCTGCATCAACATCCGTGTCGAAACCCATGCGGACCCCTTGGACAAGGAAGCTGTGCTGGTGGTGCGCGAGCCGCGCCTTCCGGTGATGTACAATGCCTACACCAGCAGCATGCCCCGGCCTGCACAGGCGTGGGACTCGTGGGGGGTGTCCACGGCGGTGGAGACGGCAGGCGTATTGCCGTTCTCGTTCTGAGAATGGGGCGCCTTCCGCCCGACTCCCCAAAAAGCGCTGCTGGCATGGATTCTTGGCTTGCCAAGAGACTTGTTCTTTGCTATACAGAGAGCCGAAATGGAGAAGGAGTGTGCTCAGTGCCATCGTTTGTTTCATGCGGTTCAGGAGAAAGCTGAACTGTGTCCCGATTGCCTGAGAAAACAGTTTTCCGTGGCAAGAGCTCTCCCTGATGCGGAGCGCGCGGCGTTGCAGACGGCGCGGCGCGCGGCGGAGAAGCGCCAGGAGCAGCGCGCGCGGCGCATGCAGGAGAATTATGCTGCAGGCTCCATGTTCCGTTTTGCGGGCAAGCTGCGTTTTGCGGAGGGCATGGTCTTGTATTCGGGTGTTCTGCTCTTTTTTGTGCTCAGCTCCGGAGATGAGACCGGGGAGCAGTTGGGTTTTATGGATGGTTTCGGGAAGCATGTGCTCTCGCTGCTGTTCGGTGGGGTGGCGGCTTTGTTGGTGGCGAGCGCATCGGCGCGGTTCCGACACTACCTGCTGCCTTTGGGGGTTCTGATGATGGGCAGCGCGTGGTTTTTGCCCAATCTTGCTTCCGCGAAATCTCCGCAGGAAGCGGAAGAACCTGCCCCGAAGGCGGCAGTGGAGCGGCAGGTGTCCGGCGGGCAGACGACCAAGGCGGCACGCCTGATGACGGAGGCTGATTTGGAGGTCTTTCGGAAACTCGACGG
>JBJEVL010000055.1:0-3667 GCA_051884335.1 Akkermansia sp.
GCCTCGCTCGATGCCGAGAGCGAGCGCGACATCCAGCAAGCGCTCGACCGCCTCGCCCTCGGGCGCACCACCCTCATCATCGCCCACCGCTTCAGCACCATCCGCGCCGCGCAGCGCATCCTCGTGTTCGAGCGCGGGCGCATCATCGCCGACGGCACCCACGCCACGCTCTACGAGCACTGCCCCCTCTACCGCGAGCTCTACGACCGGCAGGGCATCGCCGAATCCTGAAAAGCCTCCTTGCGCCGCAGGCGCCCATCTGCTACAATCTCCTCCGTTACCAAACCTCTCCCTCATCCATGGACAAACTCATCGTCGAAGGCGGCCACAAGCTGCGCGGAACCCTCAACATCAGCGGTTCCAAAAACGCCTCTCTCCCCATCCTCGCGGCCGCCCTGCTCACCGACGAGCCCGTGCGCATCTCGCGCGTGCCCGATGTCTCCGACACCAACTACATGCTGCAAATCCTCAGCCAGCTGGGCGCCTCCGTCGAGCGCTCCAGCGGCACGGTGCGCATCGAATCGCCCGACGGCATCTCCTCCAGCGCCTCCTACGACCAAGTGCGCAAGATGCGCGCCTCCATCTGCCTGCTCGGGCCCATGATGGCGCGCATGCACCGCTGCACCCTGCCCCTGCCGGGCGGCTGCGTCATCGGCGACCGCCCCGTCGACCTCCACGTGCGCGCCATCCAAGCGCTGGGCGCCCGCGTGCGCATCAAGGGCGGCAACCTGCACATCGACGCGCCCAACGGGCTCATCGGCACCACGGTCGACATGCGCGGCGACAGCGGCCCCACCGTGCTGGGCACCGACAACCTCATGATGGCCGCCGTGCTGGCCAAGGGCACCACCGTCATCGAATCCGCCGCCCGCGAACCCGAGGTCGTCGACCTCGCCGACTTCCTCAACAAGATGGGCGCCCGCATCGAGGGCGCCGGCTCGCGCACCATCACCATCCACGGCGTGGAAAAACTCCACGGCTGCGAGCACACCGTCATCCCCGACCGCATCGAGGCGGGCACCTTCATGGTCGCCGCCGCCATGTGCAGCGAGGAAGGGCTTACGCTCAACCGCGTCTGCCGCAAGCACCTGAAGGCCATCGCCGATCTGCTGGTCGAGTGCGGGCACAGCGTCGCGTTCAACGAGGAGGGCGACAGCGTCTTTGTCAAACCCGGCGAACACCCCCGCAGCGGCAAAATCCTCACCAACCCCTACCCCGGCTACCCCACCGACATGCAGGCGCAGATGACCGCCCTCTTCGCCATCACCCCCGGCATCAGCGTCGTGCGCGACACCATCTTCCCGCAGCGCTTCATGCACTGCTCCGAGCTCAAGCGCATGGGAGCCAACATCAAGGTCGACAACGGCACCGCCATCATCACCGGGGTGGAGGGGCTCTCCGCAGCGCCCGTCATGGCCAGCGACCTGCGCGCCAGCGCCGCCCTGGTGCTCGCCGCCCTCGCTGCCGAGGGCACCACCGAAATCCACCGCCTCTACCACATCGACCGCGGCTACGAGATGCTGGACGAAAAGCTCCTCACCCTCGGCGCGCATGTGCGCCGCGAGCTCGACACCGAAGCCCCCGACTTCGAGAGCTGAGTTTTTCCCTCCCCGGCGCTCCCGAAGCCCCCTGCCGCCCGCTGCCCCCTCCCCGGGACAGCGGGCGGCGCGCGTTCCATCTGCCGCACCCATGCTGCGGCGTTGATTCGGAGCGCCGCGATGCTCAAGCGCAAAGGAGAATTTTGTCCGATTCAGAAGCCCATCTCCCATCGGGCGCAAACGCCGTGGCAACCTCCTGCTCCGTGTGAATGCTCCGGGTGTTCCGAACATCATCTGCATGCGCCTCCGTTGAGGAGCCATCCTTCGGGAACCAGCCATGAGCGTTGTACCCGTGAGCACCATCTGACCGCGCGACATCCCACCCACCGACGCGCCACGCCGCCGCGTGCACCAACGCCAAAACACCCGCTCCCCCATGGCGGCGGAGCGGGCGCGAAAAAGACAAGCGAGGCGTTTGTTTAGCGGCGGCGGCGGCGGGCAGCCAAACCGGCCAGCGTCAGCAGGCTCAGCGTCGCCGTGGCAGGCTCGGGCACCTTGACGGCCAAATAGATGCAGTCGCCAGCGTCCGACTCGTTCGGGCCTTGAAGAGAGACAAGAGCATAAGTGCCGCATGCCATCTGACCGCTGATCAGCGTGATCACATCCTCCTGAGACATGCCGCTAATGGTAACCCCCGAGATTCCGATGCTCTCGGCCCGGCTGAAGCCCAGCTCATCCAGCGCCACAATGTTACCGAGCACTAAGTTGTAATTTTCTATGTTCCAAATGCCGTAGTTGCCGGTAGCGGAGACCAGCTGGTGAGCAATGGTCAGCGATTGACCGGTCCCTAGGGCGTCGTTCAACTGGGAGAACTCGCCATCGGTCAGGGTTGCTTGGAACGTGAGCGTGTGCTTCGCGTCAGTCACCTTCTTTAATTGGAACGCGCCTCCGGTGGTGATGGAGCCCGTGGCGCCGAGATTCAGCTTGATGTCAGTGGCGTTAGCGTCCGAGAACGCAGCCGCCCTGGTAATCCTCAAGGCTTCCTGAATGGTATAGGTGCCATTTCCGGCAAAGGTGAGGGTCTTGAATTTTGTGTTTCCCGTCCCGGTTACAGTGGACCCATCGGCGAGTTCCAGCGCGACCGTCGATGTGGTGTCAGAGGCGGCGTCATCATGCAGCGCGCCTTGAACAACAATCTTTGTAGCACCGCTGGTGTCTGAGGTGTTTTTGGTGTCACCTGTAACAATATAGTAATTTGTCGTGTAGCCTGAGAGCGTGGCTGTCACCCCGGTATCGCTGATGTTGACATCGGTAGCGGTCAGGGTGAAGCCGCTGCTGTTGACATAGCTGAGGGTCTTGCCTTCCAAGCCACTGACCGTTCCGGCAAAAAGACCGACGGAGCCAGCCGTGCTGCCTTTCGAAAAGCCGCTCTCCGTGACCGCTTCTTCCTGAAGGCTGCCGTCGTATTGGATTGTCACATTCTGTACACCATCACCCAAGGATAACGAACCCTCCATAGAACCGAGCACAACGCCGCATGCGGCACTCTCAACCGACATGCTGCTGCCTTCCGCAGTGCTCAGCTTCACAGATGTACTCTCGGCATCAACATCGTCGGCGAGAGCGATACTCTCAATCTTGAAGGCATTGCCGCCGCTGCTAACACTCAGCGTCGAGCCATCCCCGCTGAGCGTCAGCGTTTCAACCGTAACTTCAAGATTTTTGCTGTTATCGCTATTGTAGGAAACGGTGAGTGATTTTCCGGCACTCAAGGTAACGGAGGAAACGACGGCACTTGTTGCATCTCCCGCCTGAAATGAGGAAATGGTGTCACCGCATATAATGGAGCCATACTTCCCATCCGCCGGATTGTATTCGCTATCAGAAGCACTGGCGTTGAAGTAATATGTCCCCCGCCACACCCCTGCATGAGCCAGCGGGTAGAAGGCGAACAAGATGGTTGCCAAAATCAGTGTTTTTTTCATGGTGTAAGAAAGTTTGTGTCGTACCCGACCTGTGTAACCCACCCGCGCGACTGGGCAAGCTGCACAAAGCCTTACAAGGGACATGGTATGCATTCCCAATGCTGTAGACGCAGACGGATGACGCCTTGCATAACGAGCACATGA
>JBJEVL010000056.1:0-1642 GCA_051884335.1 Akkermansia sp.
GAGGCGCTGGCTGAGCACGAGCAGGATTTGGGACTGGCGCGCTACTGCGACAAGGTCGACTACCTTGTGCGCGAGGGGCTCTACGGCGCCTACCTCACCGAGGCGTACACGCGCGACGAATTGCAGCAGGCCGCCGCGTTCATGCAGCCGCAGCGCGATGAGCTCTTCAACATCTCGGGCTTCGAGCTGCTGGCGGGGCGCTACCTCGTCCGCGACCGCTCGGGGCATGCGCTGGAATCGCCGCAGGAAATGTTCCTGGGCATCGCCCTGCACCTGGCCATGAAGGAGACGACCAAGCGCTTGGACTGGGTGCGGCGCTTCTACGACATGCTCAGCACGCTCAAGGTGACCATGGCGACCCCCACGCTCGCCAACGCCCGCCGCCCCTTCCACCAGCTCTCCTCCTGTTTCATCGACACGGTGCCCGACAGCCTCGAGGGCATCTACCGCAGCATCGACAACTTTGCCATGGTGAGCAAGTACGGCGGCGGCATGGGGCTGTATTTCGGCAAGGTGCGCGCCTGCGGCAGCCCCATCCGCGGGTTCCCGGGGGCGGCGGGCGGCGTCATCCGCTGGATTCGCCTTGCCAACGACACCGCCGTGGCGGTCGACCAGCTCGGCGTGCGGCAGGGGGCCGTGGCGGTCTACCTCGATGTGTGGCACCGCGACCTGCCCGAGTTCCTGGGGCTGCGCACCAACAACGGCGACGACCGACTCAAGGCGCACGATGTGTTCCCCGCCGTGTGCTACCCCGACTATTTCTGGCAGCAGGCGCGCGACAACATCAACGGCGATTGGTACCTGATGTGCCCGCACGAAATCCACTGCGTCAAGGGCTACCACTTGGAGGACTTTTTCGGCGATGCGTGGCGCGAGCGCTACCTGAGCTGCGTGGCCGATCCGCGCATCCGCAAGCGCGTCATCCCCATCAAAGACATCATCCGACTCATCCTCAAGAGCGCGGTGGAGACCGGCACGCCCTTCGCCTTCAACCGCGACACCGTCAACCGCGCCAACCCCAACAAGCACAAGGGCATCATCTACTGCAGCAACCTCTGCACCGAGATTGCCCAAAACATGAGCGCCATCGAGGCGCTGGAGCAGCGCATCGAAAGCGTCGACGGCGACCCCGTCATCGTCACCACCACCAAGCCGGGCAACTTCGTGGTCTGCAACCTCGCCAGCCTCTCGCTCGGGCGCATCGATGTCACCGACGAGGACGAGCTGACCGAGCTGACGAGCTCTGCCATCCGCGCGCTGGACAACGTCATCGACCTCAACTTCTACCCCCTGCCCTACGCCCAAGTGACCAACCGCCAGTACCGCCCGCTGGGGCTGGGCGTGAGCGGCTACCACCACATGCTCGCGCGCAACGGGCTGCACTGGGAAAGCGAGGCGCATCTCGAGTTTGCCGACAAAGTGTTCGAGCGCATCAACTACGCCGCCATCGCCGCCAGCTGCGCCATCGCCGCCGAGAAGGGCGCCTACGCCCACTTTGCGGGCAGCGACTGGGCCACGGGTGCCTACTTTGAGCAGCGCGGCTATGACTCCCCGCGCTGGCAGGAACTGCGGCAGCGAGTGGCAGCGCAGGGCATGCGCAATGCCTACCTGCTGGCTGTGGCGCCCACGAGCAGCACGAGCA
>JBJEVL010000056.1:1652-3661 GCA_051884335.1 Akkermansia sp.
TGATCCCCGGCACCACCGCCGGGCTCGGCCCCGTGATGAACAAATTCTTCCTGGAGGAGAAAAAGACGGGACTCATGCCGCGCGTGGCTCCCGAGCTGAGTCTCCGCACCCTTTGGCTCTACAAAAACGCCCACTACATCGACCAGAGCTGGTCGGTGCGCGCCTGCGGCATCCGCCAGCGCCATGTGGACCAAGCCCAGAGCATGAACCTGTACATCACCAACGAATACACCCTGCGCCAAATCCTGCGCCTTTACCTGCTGGCGTGGGAATGCGGGGTGAAAACCATTTATTACATCCGCTCCAAGAGTCTGGAAGTCGAAGAATGCGAATCATGCGCCAGTTAACCAAAAAACCGCTCTTTACCCCTCGGGCGACACCGAGGTGTCCGCGCGCCGCCTCCTCAACGGCAACACCACCAACCTCAACGACTTCAACAACATGAAGTACGGCTGGGTGAGCCGCTGGTACCGCCAGGCCATGAACAACTTTTGGGTGCCCGAGGAAATCAACCTCGCGGCGGATGTGAAGGACTACCCCCTGCTCTCGCCCGCCGAGCGCCGCGCCTACGACAAAACCCTCTCCTTCCTCGTCTTTCTGGACAGCATCCAGACGGCGAATCTCCCCGCGCTGGGCGAGTACATCACCGCCAACGAAATCAACCTCTGCCTCGCCATCCAGACCTTCCAGGAGGCGGTCCACAGCCAGAGCTACAGCTACATGCTCGACACCATCTGCGAGCCCCAAAAGCGCAACGAGGTGCTCTACCAGTGGAAGAACGATGCCCACCTGCTGCGGCGCAACGAGTTCATCGGCAACCTGTACAACGAGTTCCAGCGCGACCGCTCGCCCGAGTGCTTCGTGCGCACCGCCGTCGCCAACTACATCTTGGAGGGCATCTACTTCTACAGCGGCTTCATGTTCTTCTACAACCTGGGGCGCAACCGCAAGATGCCCGGCTCCGCGCAGGAGATCCGCTACATCAACCGCGATGAGAACACGCACCTGTGGCTCTTCCGCAACATCCTGCACGAGCTCCAGCGCGAGGAGCCGCAGCTCTTCACCCCCGAGCTGGTCGAAGTCTACCGCGGCATGATCCGCGAGGGCTGCGAGCAGGAAATCGCCTGGGGGCACTTCGTCATCGGCGATGACATCCCCGGGCTCACCAAGCAGATGATCAGCGACTACATTCAGTACCTCGGCAACCTGCGCTGCAGCAACCTCGGCTTCGAGCCCATCTACGACGGGCACAGCGAGGAGCCGCCGAGCATGAGCTGGGTCAGCCAGTACAGCAACGCCAACCTCATCAAAACCGACTTCTTCGAGGCGCGCAGCACCGCCTACGCCAAGAGCTCCGCGCTGATCGACGACCTGTAAACACCATGGACACCCCCGCAGAAGAACCGCGCATCCGCCGCATGAGCGACACGCTGGCGAGCCAAGTGGCCGCCGGCGAGGTTGTGGAGCGCCCCGCCTCCGTGGTCAAGGAGCTGGTGGAGAACAGCATCGATGCCGGCGCGCGTGCCGTGCGCGTGGAGATTCGGCGCGGGGGCATCTCGCTCATCCGCGTGAGCGACGACGGCAGCGGCATGAGCCGCGCCGATGCCGAGCTCTGCCTGCAACGCCACGCCACCAGCAAGCTGCTCAGCGCCGCCGACCTCTTCGACATCCGCCACCTCGGCTTTCGCGGGGAAGCCCTGCCGAGCATCGCCTCCGTCTCGCGGCTCAGCCTCACCACCCGCCGCCCGCAGGACATCAGCGGCAGCCGCGTCATCTGCGAAGGGGGCGAGCAGCAGCCCCCCGCCGATGCCGGCTGCGCCCCGGGCACCGACATCAGCATTGCCGACCTCTTCTACAACACGCCCGTGCGCCGCAAGTTCCTCAAGAGCGAGGAGACGGAGAGCGGCCACGCCGAGCACCAAGTCAAACTGCACGCGCTCGCCTTCCCCGGCGTGCGCTTCACCCTCGTGCGCGACGGCAGCACCATCTTCGACCTGCCGGCCACGCAG
>JBJEVL010000057.1:0-3653 GCA_051884335.1 Akkermansia sp.
CGACGGCATCTTCTGCATCAAGGGCGTCATCTACAGCGACCGCACCCCCACCCCCCTCATGGCCGAAATCCGCCGGGCTCACCAAAACGTGAACTTTGAGTACCGCGGGCTGAGCGAGGACGGGCAGAGCCTCATCATCGAGCTGCGCAACAAGCACCTCTTCACCGACCTCAACGAGTTCGACGGCAGCTGGGAGCTGAGCGAGGAAGGAAACAAGGTCATCGCCTCCGGTTCCTTCGGTGCCGAGGCTCAGCCCCTGCGCAGCACGCAGGTGCTGCTTCCCGTCGCGCCCATGAAGCTCGGCGAGCTGCAGCACGACCGCAGTTACTACCTCACCCTGCACCTCAATCTCCGCAGCGACACCTCCTGGGCCAAGAAGGGCTACAGCATCGCGACCGAGCAGTTTGAGCTGCCCGGGGAGCTGACGGGCTACAACCACAAGGCCAATCTCATCAGCGTGGAAAACTGCGGCAAGCTGGAGGTGCGCAACCTCAACGGCCGCATGGTCGTCATCGGCCCCAGCTTCAGCCTGACCATCGACAAGGCCACGGGCGGCCTCCGCAACTATATCGTGGACGGCAAGGAGCTCATCGGCGACAAACCGACCCTCTTCCTCAACGCCTTCCGCGCGCCGCTCGCCAATGACAAATGGGCGATGAACCAGTGGCTCAACAACGGGTTCCGCAACATGACCCACACGGCGCAGCCCTTCATCGTCAACCGCGTGAGCGACGGCGTGGTGCGCATCGCCTGCGACATCATCAGCCAGGGCGTGCGCAAGGAAAGCCTCGACAGCCGCGAGTACGACAACGGCAAGTTTGAAGTCACCGATCTGGGCCCCCTCAAGGAGGGCGACTTCAAGTTCACCACGCAGATGATCTACACCATCCTGTCCAACGGCTATGTGAGCGTGCAGGCCGGCATCCAACCCAGCGAGGAGAAGGTCGTGCTGCCCAAACTGGGCTTCACCCTCAGCCTGCCCGAGCGCTACAACCGCGTGCGCTGGTTCGGCCGCGGCCCCGGGGAGAACTACCCCGACCGCAAAGCCGGAGCCTTCATGGGCATTTGGGATCGCAGCGTGGCCGACATGGTGGAGCGCTACCCCCGCCCCATGGAAATGGGCAATCGCATGGACACCCGCTGGGTCGCCGTCACCGATGACAAGGGCGTGGGGCTCATGGTCTGCGCCGGGAAGGGCACCAGCTTCAACTTCTCCGCGCTGCCCCACACCGCGCAGGCGCTCTTCGCCGCCCCCCACCCGGAGGAGCTGGAGCCCGCGCACGCCACCATCCTGAGCCTCGATGCCGTCACGCTGGGGCTGGGCGGAGCCGCCTGCGGCCCCCGCCCGATGGATCGCGACATCCCGCTCTCCAAGCCCACCACCTTCACCATCTCGCTGCGCCCGGTGCGCATCAACCAGCAGCCGGAGGCCCTCGCCCGCGAGGTGCTGCCCCTGACGGGAGCCGTCACCCTCTCGCGCGACAGCCTCGGCTTCATGAACGCCACCTGCGCCAGCCCCGATGCCGACATCACCATCACGCTGCCCAACGGCGATGAGCAGCGCTACACCGGCCCCTTCCTCCAGCGCGAGGAAGGCATCGTGCGCGCGGCGGCGACCAGCCCCAACTGCCTGCCCGCCGCCAATGTCTACCAGCATGTGGAGGAGTGGAAACCCGAGCGCATCATGCGCATCGTCTCCTGCAGCAGCAGCGCCGGCAAGAGCGAATCGCCCTGGAGCCTCATCGACGGCCGCCGCGACACCTTCTGGCACTCGCGCTGGCACACCCCGGCGGCACCCTACCCGCACGAGGTCGTCATCGACATGGGCACCCGGAGCGAGCTGCGCGGCTTTGAGCTCACCCCGCGGCAGGGGCGCGCCTCCTCGCGCGTCCGCAAGATTGCCTTCTACCTCTCCGACGACGGCACTTCCTGGGGCACGGAGCCCCTGGTGATTGCCGAGTTGGCGGACGAGGACAACACGCAGAAAGTCATGCTGCCCGAGTTCCGCGAAGCCCGCTTCTTCAAGATGGTGTTCCTGGAGCCCATGACCCCCGGGGAGTCCTACGCCTCGCTGGCTGAGGTGAAACCCATCGTTAACCGCGTGGTGGGTGAGTACCCGCCGCACGCCTTCTTCGCCATCGACTATGTGAGCTCCGAAGATCCCGAGGAGGGGCCCGCCGTCAACGTGCTTGACGGTAACCCCGACACCTACTGGACCACCATGTCGGGCGTCACCGTGGCGAGCTTCCCGCACGACATCCGCATCAACCTGGGGGCGGATTTGGCGCTCAAGGGCATCGTCTACCAAGGCGCGCCCACGGAGGACGGTCGTGTGAAGGACTACGAGGTCTACGTCAGCAACGACGGTCGCAACTGGGGCGAGGCGGTTGCCCGCGGCTCCTTTGCGGACAGCGCCGAGCGGCAGGAAATCATGTTCTTCCAGCCGGCGCGTGCGCGCTACATCCGCCTGGTGGCGCAGTCCGCCTACGGCGACGGCGACATCGCCACCGTCAGCGAGCTCGACATCATCCCCGAGAAACAGTAAACGCTCGCTCATCCCCGTCCGCGCCCGCCCTGCCGCCCCGCGCAGGGCGGGCGTTTTGCCTGCCGTTGCGCCGTCGGCTCATTTGCATGAAGCCTGCTCTAAAAATCGGTTGCAATCACCGGAGCAGGCGCGTATAATAACCCCACATGGTGGAAAATATCCTTTCGATTCTGTTCGCCTACCTCTGCGGAGCCATCCCTTTCGGCTACCTGGCCGGAAAGCTCAACGGCATCGACCTGCGTGAGCACGGCTCGCACAACATCGGCGCCACCAACGCCGTGCGCGTGTTGGGCAAGCGCTGGGGGCTCCCCGTGTTTCTCTGCGATTTTCTCAAGGGCTTCCTCCCCGTCCTGCTCATGAAGCAGCATCTGGGCGGCGATGCCACCGCGCTCGATGCCGCGCAGATGGGCTGGCTGCTCGGGGTGATGGCTGCGGCGGTGCTGGGGCACACCTATACCTGTTTCCTGCATTTCCGCGGCGGCAAGGGTGTGGCGACCGGGGCGGGTGTGCTGCTGGCGCTCTCCGGCTTCATCGGCGGGGTCGCCGTGGGAGTCTGGGTGCTGAGCATGGTGCTCACGCGCTATGTGTCGCTCTCGAGCATGCTGGCGGGGGTGGCAGCGGTGGCGGCCGTGCTGTGGGAGTTCGCGGGCGACGGCTGCATCTCGGCGGCGGATGTCCCGGTGATTGCGGCCATCGTGCTGCTCTGCCTGCTGGTGATTGTCAAGCACCGCAGCAATGTGGTGCGCCTCTGCAAAGGCACCGAACCCAAAGCTTTCTGCAAGAAAAACTGATTATGGAACACCGTTTTCGCAAAGTTGCCGTCATCGGCGCGGGCGCATGGGGCACCGCGCTGGCTCTCACCGCCGCCTGCAACGGCGGGGAGGTCGTCCTCTGGACCTACTTGGAAAAAGAAGCCGCTGCCATCCGCGAAACCCGCCTGAGCCTGACCCCCGTGCCGGGAGCGCGCAAGCTGCCGCCGCATGTCTGCGTCACGAGCGACTGGGGCGACGTGGCCGGGGCCGACTTGGTGCTCGTGGTCGTGCCCAGCGTCGTCATGCGCAGCGTGGCTACCAACCTGTCCGCCGTGGGGCTGGCGCCCGATGCTCTG
>JBJEVL010000058.1:0-3642 GCA_051884335.1 Akkermansia sp.
AGAAAAGCATCCGCAATACCCGTAATCAGGTTGGTAGCGCCGGGGCCCGAGGTAGACATGCAGACCCCCACCTTACCCGTCACACGTCCGTAGCCCTCGGCGGCAAACGCGCCCCCCTGCTCATGGCGCGGCAGGATCGTTCGGATAGCGGGCTCGTGGCTCAACGCCTGATGCATCGGCATACTGGCACCGCCGGGATAGGCAAATACGACCTCCACCCCCTCACGCACCAGACTTTGCACCAGAGCCTCGGCGCCGGTCATCACTTGCTTTTCGTTCAGAGAATGGGTATCTGCTTTCATATCAGTTCAGTACGGGTTACGGCGCAGCGATTCACTCCCTGCGCCTGAGGGTAAACTATCAGACACAGGCGCACTTGTAAAGTTTTTTCTCTGCTCTCTGCGGGGACATTTGTGTCCTAAATCAAAACCGGAACCCGGCAGGTCATCTGCTCATCGAAATACAAAAAAGGAGAACCCAAACAAGATGGGGCAGCTCCCGCTCCCGACTCGATATTGGTCATATCTCTGAAAGCCCCACGAGCGACCTGAACGCCCCCGCTTCTCACCCCATGCCGTCAGAACCCTTCCTGCCGCTCAGCACAGAGCGATTTCGGCGCATGATGTGAGCTCGCCGCTATCAGCTCAGAGCCACATGCGGGCAGCACCCGAGCGAATAGCATCCGCTGCCCGGGTCGGACACCGGGGTCGCGCGAGCGGTCTCCTCACCCATCACCCCCACAGCATTTCGTCCGGCAGAACGCCCTTCAACACGGCATCATAAATGCGCATGAGCTGTTCATACATGGTCTGAGTGCAGAGTTGTCGGCGACATTCCTCCTGCCCGAAAGAGCCCATCTCCAAAGAGCGCTCTCGGCTCTGTGTCATGGCACATACGGCCTTCACCAGCCCCTGCACATCATCCGGCGCGATAATATACCCTGATTTGCCCGGCTCAATGTACTGCATGCCGCCACATTCGGTCGTCGTCACCACAGGCAGCCCCATCACGCGCGCTTCCTTGACAATATTGGGACTGGTATCTGCCTTGCTGGGATGCACCAAACCCCAGGCATGTGACAGCAGCTCAGCAATCTGTTCGTGGCTCACCCCGCTCAAGGCCTTCACGTTCGCAGGTAAATCCGGATGCAGTTCCGCCATCAACCCGGCGCCCTTCAACTCTACCCCCGCTAACGAGGGGTGGCGAAAAGCCTCGATGGCAACGCCCATATTTTTCCTCGGGTCATCCGTACCGGCCATGAGAACATAAGGAGTTTCTGCGGGCTCTCTTTCTACCCCGAAAAAAAGAGGGTTGGCTGCGTATTCCCATCGGACAAGCCGCACCCCGGGCGCAATCTCCCGACAACGCTCACACCCCCAGATGGATTCACAGGTGACCAGATCATAGCTCTCCATGAGCATTTTTTCGCTGCGCAGCGGTAAACGCCAATAATAACCCGTCATGGGAGAACGCTCATGGAAGGCGCGTAACACCCCCTGCATGGAAAGAATCTTTTTACCCGAATATCGCAGACCGCACCAAGCATAGCGGCTCTCAGTGCCCCATGCGTGCACAAGCTGTGGTTGCAGTTTATCAATCAAACGCTGTGCGCGCCAGCGATCCCAGGCAAAACGCTGCACGCGAGACACGGTCAATGACCCGCACGGGAAGAGATGGAAGGTCTGCCCCCCAACGTTAACACAGCGATAGCTGCCGATTTCCCGACAGAAAGAAACCCAGTGAATATCGTATAGATCCTGTGTCTTGAGCGCTTCGTAGAGCGAAACCAACCAGACACAGTAGTGCCAGCCACGCTGGTGGTCGATGCTCTCATCAACATACCAGGCGGGGAACTCGGCCAAAATCACAATCCGAGGTTGATGGCGCATCTCTTTCAGCTTATCAATAAGACTTCTGCGCCAAGGGCAAGCAGCAGCGAGAGCTCATTGAGATCGCGCTGTTGCATGCGCAGGCAATGCTCAGCACCCCCCCCTTGCTCCGGCAAAATGTGCACGCCGTTCTCCAAGCGCAAGCGGCGATCGGATGAGGGGAACTGCGCAGAATTTTCAAGGACACGCATCCCCTCCGATTCTCCCTCTATCGCGGCAAGTTTTGTCTCTGTCTCTCCCCCGGATTCCCCCCCCAGAGACACAGCGATGAGCGCGTAATCCGCCACAAGCGTATCGCCGTCCCATACACAAATCTCGCGATGCTTGAGGCGAATCTCAAGGCGGCAGGTCACGCGAGCCAGCAGCAGCTTTTGCCCAATACGCAACCCGGCCGGCTCCGTCAGCCCGTTCAGCAGCATAATGAGCGCCGCCGGACAGCCCTGCTGCCGCGCAATCTTCTGCACGGTATCACCGCGCTGAACCGTGTAAACAAAGCCTCCCGGATGCTCGCGCGTCAGATAACGCGGCGTGTTGATCTGCCCGACAATCTGGCGGGCTTCACGCCCGGCAATGCCGCTATCCTTCAGGAAAGGCTGCAGAAGGTGTACCGCCTCGGCTCCTTTCTGCTCGGCCACCAACGCACGCGCCTGCTCCAACTCGGCCGGACGGCGCGGCCAAAGCGAATAATTCACCACCGTAGCTGCCTCTGCAAAACACAGTGCGCTACAAAAGCCCGCGACGCTTAAAATCAAAGATATTGATTTCATGTGACTGCTGGATCATTTCCAAAGTAAAACGCAGCAAGGAGATTTCCCACGCATCATCCACCCCGAGGATGACCGCCCGATAGCTGTCGCCACTGTGCAGAGCCTCCTCGCGCACGCGATCCGCCACCGTCGGCAAATCATCGTGCACCAACTCGCTGCTGACCTCAGTTCGGGAAAATCGAAACCCATAGCGAAACAGGGCTTGCAGGGATGCCCCATGGCGCTCCATCCACTCAAAAAAATGGGCTGCCTGCGCAGAAAAGCCTTCCGTCTCTACCCCCTGCAGATGCCGGGGACGCACGATTTTGGGCTTGGCCGCCTCGACCCAACCACTGCGCACGCGCACCGTCCCCACTTCATCCATCGGCTCTGAGAGGAGACGATAATTGAAGCGAGTCTCGCCGAAAGTGTCGATACGGCGATCGGGCACGTAGAGAATACGCGTGTGTTGCAGGGCATAACTCACCGCAGCCTCATCCATGCCGCCCCCCTATCGCGTCGTTCGGAAAAAAAAGGCGGCTCCGACCCTGCAGGCAGGGGGAACCGCCATCGAAAAAGCGGTATTCAGCTTAGGCTTTGTGGCTGTTGATGTAGTCCACAACGTCCTTGACGGACTTAAGCTTCTCGGCATCCTCATCGGGTACCTCGATGGAGAACTTATCCTCAAAAGCCATGACGAGTTCAACGGTGTCAAGGGAGTCAGCACCGAGATCCTCGATAAACTTGGCCTCGGAGGTCACTTTTTCGGGTTCAACGCTGAGCTGAGCGGCGATGATTTCTTTAACCTGGGATTCGATATTGTCGGACATAAGATGTGACAGTTGTAGGTGGCTCTATATTAGCGGATGTCCGGCATGCTGGCAACAAAAAAATCGGACGCGGCTATTTTTTTTGTGCGCTGAGCTCCTGGCCGGCGTAGCACGCCAACCCTCGCAGCGTCAACAGCGGCTCCGACACAACAGATCTTCCCAACAGCTGAGCCAGCA
>JBJEVL010000059.1:0-3640 GCA_051884335.1 Akkermansia sp.
GGTACATCACCTCGGCCGTGGGAGCCTCTCCGTGCACGGCGGGGTCGTAGGACGCGCCCGTGCCCGGCTCCAGCACCTCGTATTGCAGCCCCGAGTCCGTGGTCGTCACCCCCGGGCGCTTGGCATTCTCGGCCATGTACAGGCGACCGAGCTCCAGATTCTTCTGTCCCCGGCTGTTCTCGCGCTCCTGCAGCATGGTCAGGAACGCGCGCTGGTGCTCCTCCGCCCTGTCGTTGACGATGCTCTCATCCAAGTGCTGCCGCATGGCATCCACCAAACCGCGGCCGAGCATCTCGGCCACCACATCATCCGCCGTCAGCCCCGGCAGCATTTGGGGCAACACACGGCTGAGATTCTGCCCAATCAGGTAGGACATCACTTTCTTGCTTTCATTCAGGTCGGACATGCGGGCATCATACGCCCGCGCGGGGGCGCACCGCAAGCGCGCAGCGGGTCATAAAGCGTTGCCAATCCCGCTTTCCTGTGCTAGACTGCGCTCATGCCCGCCTCCTTTGCCCTCATCTCCCTCGGTTGCGCCAAGAACCAAGTCGACTCCGAACTGATGGTCGGCCGTCTGCTCGCCGCCGACTTTGCCCAAACCGAGCCCGCGCGGGCCGACCTGCTCATCATCAACACCTGCGCCTTCATCGATCCCGCCAAGCAGGAGGCCATCGACACCATTTTGGAAGCCGCGCGCGCCCGCAGGGAGGGCGGCGCCCCCGCCGGGCAGAAAATCATCGTCGCCGGCTGCCTCTCGCAGCGCTACGCCGCCGATCTGGCCGACAGCCTGCCGGAGGTCGATTGCTTCATGGGTGTGGATCAGGTCGCTCGCGTGGACGAGCTGGCGCGCGCCTGCCTGAGCGGCAGCGCCCCGCGCATCTGCCGCAGCAAGGTTTCCACCTACCTCGCGGACTACGGCGAAGCCCGCTACCGCCTCAACGCCCCGCACTACGCCTACATCAAAATCGCCGAGGGCTGCAACCACGCCTGCGCCTACTGCGCCATCCCCCGCATCCGCGGCCGCCACCGCAGCCGCCCGCTGGCCAATGTCGTGCGCGAGGCGCGCGCCTGGGTGGAGCAGGGCGTGCGCGAGCTCAACCTCATCGCGCAGGACACCACCTACTTCGGCATGGACAAGTGGGCCGAGCGCGCCGGCAAGACCAGCGGTGTGGACTCCGCCAAGGGCGAATCGCTCGCCGGGCTGCTGCGCGAGCTCAACGCCATCCCCGGCGATTTTTGGATCCGCGTCCTCTACACCCACCCCGCGCACTGGAGCCGCGAGCTCATCGACACCTTCGCCGCCTGCGACAAGGTCGTCAAGTATGTCGACATCCCCCTGCAGCACATTGCTGACCACATCCTCGCCGAGCAGCGCCGCATGACCGACGGCGACACCATCCGCCGCCTCATCCGCGACCTGCGCGCCGCCGTGCCCGGCATCGGCATCCGCACGACCTTCATCAGTGGGTTGCCCGGCGAAACCGAGGACGACCACGCCGAGCTGCGCGAGTTTATCCGCGCGTTCCGCTTTGAGCGGGCGGGCGTGTTCCCCTACTCCCGCGAGGAGGGCACCCTCGCTGCCAAGATGCCTGGCCAGGTGCATCACGCTACCAAAAAACGCCGCGCCAACGAGCTCTCCATGATTCTCGCCGGCCTGGCCGACGAGCAGGGGCAGAGCTTCATCGGGCAGCGCCTGCGCGTGCTGGTGGATGCGCCCGGGCTGGCGCGCAGCGCCTGGGATGCGCCCGATGTCGATGCCTGCATCCATGTCGACCCCGCGCTGCCCGTCGGGCAGTTTGCCGAGGTCACGATTGCCGATGCCATTGCCTACGAGCTTTTTGCCGAGGGCGCGGCCGAGTAAGACCTCCGTCGGGGCTGCTTTTTTTGCCCGTTGCGTCTTTTTCTCGCCCTGCGCGGGGGCTTTTCACTTGCCTTGCCTCCCGAGCCTGTGGTATAGATGTGGTGTACAACCATGAAGATCACCCCGAAATTCACCCCTGTGCTCGACCCGGGCTTCATCGCCCCGGTGCTTTGGAACAAGGCTTATGCGGAGAAGGTGGCTGCGACCCCCGGCTCCCACAGCCTCGATATCGCTCTGACCCGTCTGGACGGAACCGTGTTCCGCTGGAGCGGCAAGGTGCTGCCCCATGAGGGGGAGAATGTGGCGCTCAACAACCTGTATGTCGAGCGCATCGTCAAGTTCCTGCTCTGGATGAAGGGCGGCTGCACCCTCCTGGTTGCGGGTGATGATGCCATCGCGGACATGCTGGCCGCCACCTACTGCAAGGGTGGTGCCCGCGAGTTCGACTGGGACTTCATCGGCACGAAGATTTATGACTGCCCCATCGAGGTGAAGAAGGTGGCGGCGGCCGACCTGCCCGCCGAGAACAGCACCTCCGTGTCGCTCGGGCGCAATTTGGACGGATACCGCATCGGCTTTGACCTCGGCGGCTCCGACCGCAAGTGCGCCGCCGTCGTCAACGGCGAGGTGGTGTATTCCGAGGAGGTGGTGTGGGACCCCTACCACCAGAAGGATCCCAACTACCAGCTTGAGGGTGTGGATGATTCGCTGCTGCGCGCCGCCAAGCACCTGCCGCAGGTGGACGCCATCGGCGGTTCCGCCGCCGGCGTGTACGTCAACAGCGAGCCCCGCGTCGGCTCTCTCTTCCGCGGCATTGCGCCCGATGATTTCGTCAATGTCATCCGCCCCATGTTCAAGACCCTGCAGGCGCGCTGGAGCGAGCGCCAGGGCAGGAATGTCCCCTTCGAGGTGGTCAACGACGGCGAGGTGACCGCCCTCGCCGGTGCCATGGGCATGAACGATGATGCCGTGCTCGGCATCGCCATGGGTACCTCGCTGGCGGCCGGCTATGTCGACCCCGAGGGGCACATCATGCCCTGGCTCAACGAGCTCGCCTTCGTCCCCGTGGACTATCAGGAGGACGGCGGTGTGGACGAATGGTCGCTGGACAAGGGCGTGGGCGCCCTCTACTTCTCGCAGCAGGCCGTTGCCCGCCTCGCTCCCCGCGCCGGTTTCGACTTCGGCACCATGCCCTTCCCCGAGCAGCTCAAGAAGGTGCAGGCCGCCATGGCCGAGGGCGATGAGCGCGCCCGCAAGATCTACGAGACCATCGGCGTGGAGTTCGGCTACAGCATCGCCTACTTCGCTGAGTTCTACGATGTGCGCAACCTGCTCTTCCTCGGTCGTGTGGCCACGGGCGACGGCGGGCAGCTCATCATCGACAAGGCCAACGAGGTGCTTGCTGGCGAGTTCCCGCAGCTTTCCATCAAGCTCTGCGTGCCGGACGAAAAGACCAAGCGCCACGGTCAGGCCGTCGCCGCCGCCTCGCTGCCCAAGCTGAGCTGAAGTCGCCGGAGCTGCCGCGCTTGTCCCATCCGGGCAGACGGCGGACGAATGACTCCCTTTGCCGCATTCCCACCCGCCCCGGCGCGGGCGGGAATGCGTTTTTTTGGCGCCGACGGGCAGAATGAGCTTGTCGGCAGCAGGCGGGAGCATTACAATGGTAAGCGTGAGTACCCCCAGAAAAAAAGTTTTTGTCTCGGGCTGTTTCGATGTCCTGCACAGCGGTCACATCGCCTTTCTGGAAGAGGCGGCGAGCTACGGCGATGTCTACGTCTC
>JBJEVL010000060.1:0-3633 GCA_051884335.1 Akkermansia sp.
GGGCGTGGGGGCGATGCGGCAGTCGCCCGCTCCCGTCAGCTCGCTGCGCAGCCCCTGCCGCCGCAGCCACGCGCGCGCCGAGACATCCTGCGTGTTGCCCAGCTGGGGGGTCGCGATGCAGCGCCCGCGGAAATCCTCGGGGCGGGTGATGCCGCTCTGCGGGTGCACCAGCAGCGCCGCGCCGCCGTTGACGGCCCCGGCCAGCAGACGCACTTCCTGCCCGTTGGAGACGGCGTAGGCGTTGAGCGCAGGGCTGGGGCCGACGTAGGTGACGTCTGCCGTGCGGCCGAAGAGCGCTTCCATCGCCGAGGGCCCGGCGTTGTAGGTCAGCCATGTCAGGTGATAACCCGGCAGGTAGCGCTCGAACCAGCCTTCGCCGTGGCGGCTCATGTTGCGCGCCACCAGCGCCTGCACATGCGTGACGTTGGGAAAACAGCCGATGCGAATCTCGCGGCTCTGCGCGTCATCGCGCGTGCAGCCCGTCAGGACGCCCAGCAGAACGCCCGACAACAGCAGCAGGAAAAGAGCCCATTTGTTCATCTCTTTTAACAATACCAGCTCCCCCGCCTGCGGTCAAGACCGCAGCGCAGGCTTTTTCGTGTCGGCAGGCACACCGCAGGCATCCGACGGACGGTGAATCCTCCCGCCTGCGGCAAAACCGCCGCGACGCCTTTTTCGCGCCGACCGCCGACGCATGCAGCGTCAGCGGGCAGGCTCGACTTCGACCCGGAGTTGCAGGGTGCCGCCCTCCCCGGCGGTCACCTCGCCGCTCAGCGAGCGGATCGACCGCCGCAACTCCTCACACACCTTTTCAGAATCTTCGTCCCCGCAGCCGGGGGGCATCGGCTGCCCGAGCTCCGCCGGCAGCAGGCGGAAGCGGATCCCCGGGCGCTCGCTCGCGGGCTGCTCAGGGAGCTGCGCCACGCTGCTGCAGAGCTTGGACGAGCTGCTCAGGACGAAGCGGCGGTCGCTCACCGCCACCCCGGGCGAGAATCCCGGCGCGATCGGCGCGGCGTAGAGCGTGGCATCGCCCGCCGTCATGCACACGATGGGCCATGCCGATACGGCCGGCAGCTCCGCGCCCAAATTCTGAGCCGCGCGCCGCAGCGCTGTCTCCGTGTGCACCCAGCACGCCTCCAGCGCCGCGCGCTGCTCCACGCCGCAGCAGAGCGCCACCGCATCCTCAAGCTCCGACGGCTCCCGCCGCACCAGGAGGGTGAACGAGCCGTCCGAGGCGGCCTGCGCCTGTTGCAGCGCCGCGCGCAGCTCATCGAGCACACCTTCGGCAGCGCACCGCAGCATGGTGAGCCCCTGCATGCTCTGCGCCCGTTCCTCGGGGCGCAGGGTGAGCGCCACTCCTTCAGCCAAGGCATCGCAGGCACCGACCATCGCCGCCAGATCCGGGAGCTCGGCGCCGACCGGGCGGTCGCAGCTCACGAACAGGCCGGTACCCTCCGGAATCTGCACCTGCGGTCTGCCCTCAAAACTCAACCCACACGCATCGCACTCCGCCCCCACATGCAGCGCCTCATCCGCCCAAGCCCACACGCGCGTGTCGCGCTGCACGGGCTGCTCGCTCCCGCGACCGAGCATGCCCTGCAACAGCTCAACCGAGCGCGCCGCCTCCGCATACACGGCGGCCTCGGGCGCATCGTCCTGCGCCAGCGTCTTGAACACGGCCGACACAAAGCCACCCAGTCGGCACAGCGGTGTCATCCGATGATCCGTGAGCAGCTCCATCAGCTCGGCGCGGCACGCCGCCAGCACCAACGGGCTCGGCACGCCCTCGGCAAAAGCGGTCTCCGCCGAGCAGGCCAGCGATTCCTCGACGCGCTCGGCCGGATGCACCTGCGCGGGGTCCGAGCAAAGGACGATGACCACATCCCGCCCGCAGATGCTGCTCAGCGCGTAGAGCGGCAAGTCGCGCAGCGCCGCGCGCAGCTGCATCTGCTGCAGGGGGGAAAGACCCTCCATCTCCGGCAGGCGCAGCCGCAGGCGCTGACCGCGCCACTCCCCCTCTGCATACGCCTCGACATCAGCGACATCCTGCAACTCCTCCGTCAGCCCTTGCAGCAGCTCCTCCTGCAACTGCGGCAGGCGCTCGCGATGCTCCTCCTTCACCCGACACACCAGATAAATCGGCGGCACCCGCAGCTCCATCAGGGTGCTGAGCAGGCGCTCCCGCAGTTCGTTGCGCGGTTGCACCATCTGCTGCTCAATCACCGCGCGCGCTTTGTCCCCCGCAGACTCCGCCCAAAGCTCGCCCCCGTTCATCACCAAATCATCACTCGGCAAGCCCTGCAACGGCAGCAGGCGCTTGAACACCTCCACCGAGCCGCTGCTGAACGCCAGCGCCACGCTCTCCAGCACCCCCTGCTCCTCCCCCCGGGCTGCCGGCCACAGGCGGGTCAGGGTGTCGCCGTGCCCGAACGCCACAAAGGCATCGGCGCCGCTCGGGATACGCTCCAGCGCCGACACCCCGGCCACGCGCGGCGACACGACCGCCGCCGCCTCTGCGACCTCTGCCTGCGCCGTCGGCGGCAACAGCGGCACCACGGCCATTCCCCATGCCAAAAAAAGAGCTATCAACTTCACGCTGCGACTATACCAGCTGCCGCAGGCGCTGAAAAGCAAAAAACGCCCCCGCCGGAGCGGGAGCGTTTGTCGGGAAATGTCACAGGCGGCACCGCCGAAGCCTCAGGCCTCGGCGTACGCGCGGATGGCCGCCGCGATGCGGGAGGAAACGGCCTCGGGCTCGCCCTCCTCCGTCACGGCAATCTCCACCACCTTGCCCTGCTTCGCGTAGTGCTCGATGACGGGCACGGTCAGGGTCTGGTAATCCTTCATGCGCTTGGCAAAGGCTTCGGGATTGTCGTCCGTGCGCACCACCATCTTGCCGCCGCACTTGGGGCAGATCTCCTCGCCGTTGCGGGTGGTCTCGCCGCAGGCGGGGCAGGCCTTGCGCTTGAGCATGCGCGCCTCGATGAGCTCGTAGGACACATTGAGATACACCACGATGTCCACCGCCAGACCCATGGCCGACAGATTGGCATCCAGCGTCTCGGCCTGAGCCACGGTGCGGGGGTAGCCGTCGAGCAGGCAACCGGCCTCCTTGTTCTCGCCCAGCCACTTGGCGGCGATGCCGTTCACCACGGAATCGGGCACGAACATGGCCGCGTCCATGTACTTTTTGGCCTCCAGACCCAGCTCGGATCCGGCGGCAATCTCCGCGCGCAGCAGAGCCCCCGTCGAAAGCGGCTTGAGGTCGTAGGTGGTCGAGAGGAAGTTAGACTGCGTACCCTTGCCGGAAGCAGGGGCACCAACGAGGAGGAATCGCTTGAGCGTTTTCATAGTGTCGATATCTGTGCGCAGCGCGGAAGCCGGGCTGCCTCGCCCGCTATGATGCCACCGCATCCCCCGTTTGGCAAGCCCAAAAGCCGCATCGCGCCCCACGCCGTCCCTGCCGGGAAGGGCGCGCGGAGCCAATTCGCATTTTTTCACAAAAAAGGCTTGACTCCGCGCTCGCAAAACCATAGAATCCTGCCGTCCTCGTCGGCAAGACGAGATCGGAACAGGGATATGGTGTAATTGGCAACACATCGGTTTCTGGCACCGCTATTTGGGGTTCGAGTC